>JALSRG010000001.1 GCA_026984915.1 Marinosulfonomonas sp.
AAAACGGCGCCCCGCAATGGGACGCCGCCTGCAATCTGCCATTAATCTGTCGCTCAAGAAGCTTCCGTGATGAACTTCACAGCATCGCCAAATGTCTGGATGGTTTCGGCCGCGTCGTCAGGGATTTCGATGCCGAATTCCTCCTCAAACGCCATGACCAGTTCAACAGTATCCAGGCTGTCTGCGCCCAGATCGTCGATGAATGACGCTTTCTCGGCCACTTTGTCTTCATCAACACCCAAGTGCTCGACAACGATCTTTTTCACGCGATCTGCGATGTCGCTCATATCTTTTCCTCTTTAGGTTTTCGGGGTCGTTCCCGTCTTGCTTGCGTCAGGCCCGAAGGCCGCTCACATCCCGCGGACGCGGGAAAAACCGGCAAACGCACATGCGCCCCCCAGCAAAATCTGCGCCGCCTATAGCACATTGGCGCCGCAAGGCAAATGATTTCCCTTCTGTTACCACTGAACGATAGGTTGGGCCGCAGGCGGAAAAAATCAAGGGTGAGCGGCATTCAGCCAACAGCCTCTGGCCACGTCACAAACCGCCTAAACCATCGCCATGCCACCATTCACATGCAGCGTGGCGCCCGTCACATAACCGGCCTCCTCTGACGCCAGATACAGGGCGGCTGCGGCAATATCCTCGGGGGTGCCCATGCGGGCGGCGGGGATTTGCGCCTTGATCTTGTCTTTCTGGTCGTCGGTCAGCTTGTCCGTCATTGCCGTGGCAATGAACCCCGGCGCAATGCAGTTGGCGGTAATGCCGCGGCTGGCCACCTCAAGGCCGATGGATTTGGTCAGGGCAACCATGCCGGCCTTGCTGGCGGCATAGTTCGCCTGGCCCGGATTACCGGTTGTGCCCACGACCGAGCTGACATTGATGATCCGGCCCCAGCGCGCCTTCATCATTGGCCGGATCACTGCGCGGCACAGGCGCATGGTCGCGGTCAGGTTCACCTCGATGACACTGTCCCATTCCTCGTCCGACAGGCGCATGAACAGGTTGTCGCGGGTGATGCCGGCATTATTGACCAGAATATCAACCGATCCCATCGCCTCGGCCGCCTGTTTCGGCAGTGCGGCCACGGCTTCGCGCTCAGACAGATTACAGGGCAACACATGCACCCGCCCGCCCAGTTCACCGGCCAGAGCCTCCAGCGGCTCCAGCCGCGTACCGGACAGCCCCACCGTGGCACCCGCCGCGTGCAAAGTCCGGGCTATGGCAGCCCCGATGCCGCCGGACGCCCCGGTCACAAGTGTGTTTTTTCCTGTTAAATCAAACATTCCCATCTATTCCTTCAAGCTATCGATTGCGGCAACGACATCCTCCGGCATTCCAATCGCCCGCGTGCTGGCGCTGCGATCTATGCGCCGGATCATGCCGCTCAGCGCCTTGCCGGCGCCGATCTCCCAAAACTCCGTAACGCCTTCGTCAACCATGAATTGTACCGATTCCCGCCAGCGCACCGTGCCGATCACCTGCTCGACCAGCAGGTTGTAGATCGTGGCCGGGTCGGAAATGGCCCGGGCGCTGACATTGGCCACCAGCGGCACTGCGGGGCGGTCCATGTCCACTTCCGCCAGGGCGCGCGCCATCACCTCGGCGGCGGGCTGCATCAGCGCACAATGGAACGGGGCTGACACCGGCAGCATCACCGCCCGTTTGGCACCGCGTTCCTTGGCAATGACACAGGCGCGTTCGACCGCCTGTTTGTGGCCGGATACAACCACCTGCCCCGGATCATTGTCGTTGGCGGCCTCGCAGACATAGCGTTCACCGGTCTCACTCGCCAGTTGCGATACGGCTGATTCCGCCACTGCTTTTACCGTCTCGAAATCCAGCCCCAGCAAGGCGGCCATCGCCCCCACGCCCACCGGCACGGCCTCTTGCATGGCCTGGCCGCGAATGCGCAACAGCCGCGCCGTGTCGGCAACCGACATGGCCCCGGCCGCCGCCAAGGCCGAATATTCGCCCAGGCTGTGACCAGCGACAAAGGCCGCGTCCGCAACGCGCACACCTTCAGCCTCCAGCGCCCGCAATGCGGCCAGTGATGTTGCCATCAGCGCCGGTTGCGCATTTTCCGTAAGGGTCAGCATTTCCTGCTCCCCCTCCCAGATCAGCGCGCTCAGTTTTTCACCCAGCGCCTCATCCACTTCGTCAAAAACCGCCTTTGCCGCCGGGTAGGCCTCGGCCAAGGCCTTGCCCATGCCAATCGTCTGGGCCCCCTGCCCCGGAAAAACAAATGCACGTGTCATGTCAGATCTCCCTTGTGTCCTGCTCCGAATAGCGCGCCCGGTGGCTTACTGCAACGCTCACTGCCGATTTTACTCATTGCTGAATTTATGGTATATTGGGGTATTGATTTTCGGGGCCACAGTTTTTCGGCCTATTTTACCATCGCACAATTGATGCGCTTTTCACACAAGTGGGATTGTCATGAATCATATCCTTGCGACTGTCACATTCTCCGTTCTCCTCGCCGGCCCGGTTCTGGCCGAGAGCAAGCCCAGTTTCGACAAGACACCGGTCGGCAAAATCGCCGTCCCCAACGAAAATGTCGTGATCTATTCATCGCCGCCCACCGGGGTGTTTGCCAAACCTGTACCAAAGGCCATTTTCAGCGCCAGCAGCACCGGGCCCGTCCTGTTTGCGCTGAAACCGACCAAAGACGGCAAAGACTATGTGACAGCCGCCCCCTTGCGCAATGCCGACACGCGGCTTGTGGTGCGCGACTATCGCGACATTGCCCAGGGCAAGACCATCAACCGCTGGGTTGAACTGGGCGTGCCGCAATCAGACACCACACTGGGCTGGGCGCTGTTGCGATCCACCGATCAGACCAATGCACCAATCAGCCTGCTACCAGGAGACGGATCATGAACCCGGATTTCGCAAACACCACAATTTCCGCCGGGCAGACCCTTTCGACAGAGGTTCTGCAAACACCAGAGCTGAGCACCAAGGTTGATTTCATGGGATACATTGTCGAAAAGGATCTGATCCTGGTTCTTATCGCGGCGGTGGTCTTCATCATCGGCCTGGCCATTGGCTGCTACCTGCCCAACCGGCGGAAAAACCATCGCAAGAACTCTCTTCTTTGCGCGCCAATCACCTTTCTGATCACCGCCCCGATCTGGATTTCCTTGATGAAGGGGCAGATCATGCCGACAAATATCGCAGTGATCGATGCCATACTGGGGCGGGCCATCCGACCGGGCGAGATATTCAGCCAGTTGTTTGCCCTGGGTGTGGTGATGCTCATGGGGTCGAAAGCCTGGCAGATTTACCGGCTGGTGAACAAGGTTTGGCAGCGCATTCTGACATTCATCGGCAATCTTGCGCAAAAAGGCGTGGCACCGGGCCCATCAACCGGGTCGTAATATACGGACTCCGGCGACCGATGTGCTTTTCAGGGGCCTTTACATCACTTCAAGGAATTGTGTGCATTTTTACACAATAAGTAACCTTGTTTGTGCATTGTGTTTCGCGGGGGCGAATCTATCCTGCACAGGTTGTTAACAAAGGTCACCACATGCCCCTGCGAAACTCGTCCAGCCGTTATGGCTCTGTCAGCAAAACCTTTCACTGGCTGACGGTCCTGCTCATTCTCGTTGATTTTCTGATCGGGCTGGTTGCCGGCGATCTGCCGCATGACACCCCCGCACAGATAAAATGGGCGTTCACCGTGTTTTCCCTGCACAAGACGCTTGGCATCGTTCTGCTGGGTCTTGCCCTCATGCGCATTCTCTGGGCCGTGATACAGCCCAAACCCCGGCCACTGCACCCGGAGCGCAGATACGAAAACCTGCTGGCGGAAACCATTCACTGGCTGCTTTACCTGTCGCTGATCATCATTCCGCTTTCCGGCTGGCTGGAACACGCCACCACCACCGGCTTTGCGCCCATCTGGTGGCCGTTCGGACAATCCCTGCCCTTCATTCCGAAATCGGAAACGTTGCAGGGGATTTTTGCCGCCTGGCACGGGATCACCACCAGCCTGCTGGAAATCGTCGTATTCCTGCATGTGGCCGGTGCGCTGAAGCACTGGCTGATCGACCGCGATCACACCATGGCCCGCATGCTGCCCGGCAACCCCCTGATGGCCGACCTGCCGGCACCCGATCACAGCGACAGACCGCCATTGCGCCCGGCCGTCCTTGCAATCGGCATTTATGCGCTTGTGCTTTTTGCCGGCAGCATTGCCGGGCTGCTGTTCTCGGAAGGCGGGGATATTGTCACAGCCCAGGCCACGCAACCACAACCGCCCCTGCCGGAACCAGCCGCCACCGGCAACAGCGCCGGGCACCAATGGGTTGTAACCGATGGCACGCTTGAGCTGAGCATCAGGCAGTTCGGCAAGGAGGTGAAAGGCAACTTTTCCGACTGGAGCGCAAACATCAGCTTTGCCCCTTTGCCGGAACCCACCGGCCGGCAGGGCCATGTGACGGTTGACGTGAATATCCGCAGCCTGTCGCTGGGCTCGGTCACACAACAGGCCATGGGGTTTGATTTCTTTGCGGCCGACACCTATCCGACCGCCCGGTTTGACGCCGACATAATGCCGATCACCGATGGCTTTGCCGCCAAGGGCACGCTGACCCTGAAAGGCGTCACCCAGCCGCTGAATTTTCCTTTCGCCCTGACAATCACGGACGGCGTGGCGCAAATGAGCGGCCAGATCAGCCTCAACCGCCTTGACTACGGCATTGGGGCCAATCTTCCGGACGAGAGCAGCCTCGGTTTTGACGTGGTTGTGACTGTTGCCCTGACCGCCAGAAAGGCCGCAGAATAAGCCGGCAGCAAAAGGGCCGCCACAGATGACGGCCGCTTTTCACCGGGTTCACACCCTGAAATATACGGTCAGGCGGCGGGGGGTCATTCCGCTTTGCCGGCCTCGACCGAGATCATGATCTGCACTTCATCACTCACATAAGGTGCAAAGGCATCAACATTGAAATCGCTGCGTTTCACCATGGTCGTCGCACTGAAGCCGACCCAGGGCTTGTCCAGCATCGGGTGGTTGGCCTGCTGGTTCAGTTTGGCATCCAGAACCACCGGCACCGTCACACCGTTTATCGTCAGATCACCGGTAATCTTGCCGGTGGTGTCGCCGGTGACCTCGATCCCTGTCGAGGTAAAACTGACCATGCTGTCGTCACTGGCGTTGAAAAAATCCGGGCTCATGAAATGCTCAAACCGTTTCTGCCATCCGGTATACATGGTTTTCAGCGGAAACGAGACACTGACGGACGAATCCTGCGGCGCATCCTTGTCAAACATGATTTCGCCGTTGATCCCGGCAAACATGCTCCAGGTGGTGGAAAATCCAAGATGATTATAGGAAAAAACGACCTGGCTGTGGCTGGGATCCAGAACGTATTTTTCCGGGGCGGCAAGGCTGGCCGATGCGGCTGCGGCCACCAGACCGGCAGCAAGCACAAGGCGGTGGGCAATAACGGGCATACTGTTGTCTCCTGATATATACATTACAGGAACAGGATCACCCGAATGTCATGCTCGGCACAACCCGACAGCGATCAACAGCTTGTGTTCGTCAATGAACAGACAGTCCGGGCGAAAACAGGCTGTTGCGACCAGCCCGGCCCCGAATTCAGCTCCCGGGGCATTCCGCCCGGCATCGCTCGATCCGCCCCCCGGGCGGGCAC
>JALSRG010000002.1 GCA_026984915.1 Marinosulfonomonas sp.
CGCAGTTCCGTCTGAATGCGGCGCCCCAGTCGCCGTGCTGTATCCGGAACCAGCAGGAACTGAACTTCGGCCGGGGAAATATTCCAGCCTTTTTTGGGCGTCAGCAGCAGCTCCCAAACGGCCGGCGCAATCTTCATTTTTTCCGATTTCCCATGCAGCATCCATTTTTGATCGACTTTCTCGATGCGGATTGTACCGCCATAGGGCAGCGCACTTTCGAGGCATTGAATCAACAGAAAGGCCAGTTTGACCTCGGGGCGCAATTGCGGCCCCGGTATTGACCAGTTTATTTTCAGGCGTCCGCCTTTTGTCATGTCATCCAGAACAGAGGTGATTTCATTTTGCGCCACCTGTTGCCCGGGCTGAGCCAGACCATATGCAATACGAAAGAAGCGGATGCGGGTATTCGCATTGGCCACGCTTTCGGCAATCAGGGCGATTTCCGGCCCATCGGCGGAACCAGACATCGTCAGCAATTCAAGACCATTGCCGATCGCCCCCAAAGGGCTGATAAGATCATGGCAAATGCGCGACCCGACCAACGCTGCTATATCCGGGGTTTTCTCGTGCATGTCTCTATCCTGTTTGAGGTGCCGTATGAAAGAAATGAACGAATTACTGGAACCGGGTATGATTGTCCTTCACCCGGACAAACCCGACTGGGGCGCCGGACAGGTACAGTCCAGCATAAATGGAAAGATTACCGTTAATTTTCGGCACAAGGGCAAGGTGGTTATTGATGGTCGGGTCATTGCCTTGGTCCTGGTTGCTGATCCGGAATAATCTTTTTATCTTGCTACCTTAAAGGGACTTATGACGCAACGGCATACAACTTAAAAATGTGATCATTTTCGAGATATTCTGTTGTGTTGCAAATCCTCATACAGCCATTTAATACTGCGCAAACAGCGTTATCGCTGACCTATATGGCAGGACACCGATCAGATCGATGAGCCCGAAAAAACCGAAATTCGAAGTTCGATTGGCTGAATCTCCGGCTGATTTGCGGGCAGCACAGCGTTTGCGGTATCGGGTTTTCGTCGAGGAACTTGGCGGCGACGGAGAGCTGGTCGACCACGCCTGCCAATTGGAAACCGATCGGTTTGACCCCTTTTTCGACCATCTTCTGTTGCTGGATCACAACCAGCCCGGTGAACCGGACCCGGAGGCAGACGGGGCCCTGTTGCCGCCAGTGGTCGGGGTTTACCGTCTTTTGCGCAGTGATCAGGCCAGCAAGACCGGCGGGTTCTATTCCGCCGATGAATATGATCTGACGCCTTTGCTTGAAACCGGACGCAAACTGCTGGAACTCGGGCGGTCCTGTGTTCATGCCGATTACCGCGGCGGCACGGCGATGTTTCATTTGTGGAACGGCCTGGCGCATTATGTCCTCAGAACCGAAGTCAAGATCATGTTTGGCGTGGCCAGTTTCCACGGCACGGACATCGAACCATTGCGTCAGCCGCTCTCATATTTGCACCATAACCATCTGGCCCCGGAAGATTTGCGCGTATCCGTACGCACCGCGCATTCCCAGAGCATGGATCTGTTGCCCCCCGAGCAGATCGACCGGCGCAAGGCCATGCTTGAGACCCCGGCGTTGATCAAGGCCTATATCCGGTTGGGTGGCTTTGTCGGAGAAGGCGCATTTATCGACCATGAATTCAACACGACAGATGTCTGCCTGATCATCGACACGGAAAAAATGAATCCGGGCAAGCGGGATTTTTACGTTCGAAAGGGAACGGAATGAACCCGACCTGGAGATCCGAGGACTTACCGGTTGATCCGTCTGTGGGGGTTGCCGGCTGGGGCCGGGCACTGGGCCGGGGGGTGCCGATGGCCATCGTCGTGTTCGGGGGGCTGGCCGTGTTACTGCTGCTGCGTCTGATTGAGCGCCCGATCTCTGGCCTGCGCCGGCCCGTCACCCCCTATATCACTCAAGGGGTTTGCAAAACAGTATTCTGGCTGATCGGGCTTGATCGCAGGGTGCATGGCCGGCCCATGAAAAATGATGGAGCTTTGGTCGCCAACCATTCGTCATGGCTGGATATTTTCGCCTTGAATGCAACAGACCGCATCTATTTTGTCTCAAAATCCGAAGTCGCCAGTTGGCCGGCGATCGGTTGGCTTGCACGGGCCACCGGCACCCTGTTCATTCGCCGCAACAGGAAAGAAGCCCATGCCCAGAACAAACTGTTTGAAAGGCGGCTCAAGGCCGGCCACAGGCTGTTGTTTTTTCCCGAGGGCACATCTTCGGACGGGGCGCGGGTCTTGCCGTTCAAGGCGACGCTCTTTCAGGCGTTTTTTGCGGATGGGTTGCACGAAAAAATCTGGATCCAACCCGTAAGCATCCTGTATCACGCCCCGCCCGGCGAAGACCCGAGATTTTACGGCTGGTGGGGTGACATGGATTTCGGCAGCCATTTGCTAAAGGTCCTGGCCACAAGGAAGAATGGCGCGGTGGATGTTTTCTTTCACGACCCCGTCGCGGTGAAAGATTTTGATAATCGCAAGGCGCTTGCCGCCTGTTGCGAAGAAAAGGTGCGGTCGGTTTTCCGTGAATCTGCCGCTGCCGATGCGCACCCCGATGCGGCAATTGCATCTGATCAGTCCTGAATACCGGAATACGCGCAAGTCGACGAACCAACGTTGACAATTTGTAAGCGTAATATAATTATGTTGCAAACAATAAGCGGGTGATTGACAGCCATGACAACACGAGACGCGCGGGCCTGGCAATTCTGGATTGATCGGGGCGGCACATTCACAGATATCGTTGCCCGCCGCCCGGATGGAACCCTGCAATGCCACAAGCTGCTGAGCGACAACCCGGAAAATTACCCGGATGCCGCCGTTCAGGGGGTGCGGGACTTGTTGCAACTTGCCCCGGATGAGCCAATACCCACCGGGCAGATCGACACCATCAAGATGGGCACGACCGTCGCCACAAATGCGCTGCTGGAGCGCAAGGGAGAGCCAGTTTTATTGTTGATTACCAAAGGCTTTCACGACCTTCTTCGCATAGGATATCAGAACCGGCCGAACCTGTTCGATCTGAACATAAAACTGCCCGAGCTGCTCTATCGGCAGGTGGCCGAAGTGCGGGAAAGGCTGGATGCCAGGGGAACGGTTCTGGAGCCGCTTGACGAAACCCGCCTTCGCATGGATTTGAAAACCGCCCATGAAAGTGGTTTGCGCAGCGTTGCGATCGCTTTTCTGCATGCCTGGCTCAACCCGGAGCACGAGAACCGCGCGGCAGAAATTGCGCGCGAGATCGGCTTCACCCAGATATCCACATCCGCAAAAACCTCAAAGCTGATCAAGCTGGTCGGGCGGGGGGATACGACTGTTGTCGACGCCTATCTGTCGCCAATTTTACGTCGCTATATCAATCAGGTAGCCGATGCTCTTGAGGTAGGAAAAGGCGGCGCGAAAAGCCTGTTTTTCATGCAATCGAATGGCGGCCTGACGGAATCGCGACTTTTTCAGGGGAAAGATGCCATATTGTCCGGCCCCGCCGGCGGGGTGGTCGGCATGGTGCAGACCGCAGAACGGGCGGGTTTTACACGGTTGATCGGCTTTGACATGGGCGGCACCTCAACCGATGTCTGCCACTATGCGGGGCATTTTGAGCGCAGTTTTGAAACCCATGTTGCGGGTGTGCGCATGCGGGCGCCGATGATGGATATCCATACTGTCGCCGCCGGTGGTGGCTCTGTCCTGCATTGGCGCGACGGGCGCTATCAGGTGGGGCCGGACAGTGCAGGCGCCAATCCCGGCCCGGCATGTTACCGGCGCGGCGGCCCGCTTACCGTCACCGATTGCAATCTCATGCTGGGGCGACTGAACCCCGACTATTTCCCCAAGGTTTTCGGCCCGGACAGCAACCTGCCGCTTGACGCGGAAATCGTGCGCGAAAAATTCGTGGAACTGGCCGCGCGGATTGCGCATGATACCGGCCGCGCACCGCTCGGCCCCGAGGAAACCGCCGAGGGTTTTCTGCGGATCGCTGTGCAGAACATGGCCAGTGCCGTCAAGAAAATCAGTGTCGAGCGTGGCCACGACGTGACCAAATACACCCTGTGTTGTTTTGGCGGGGCGGGGGGGCAGCATGCCTGTGCCGTGGCGGATGCTCTTGGGATCGAAACAGTGTTCATTCATCCTTATGCCGGTGTGCTGTCGGCGCTGGGGATGGGGCTTGCCGCCGTGCGCGCCCTGCGTGAAACCCAGGTGAATTCTGCGCTGGAAGATGCCGACAGTATCAAGGCCATTCTGACGCAGATGAAAGACGACACCCGTGAAGAGTTGGCCGGGCAGGGGATTGCACCGGGTCGGGTGCACCACGAAATGCGCGCGCACATCCGCTATGAAGGCTCGCACCAGGCGCTTGAGGTGGTGTTTGGCACAGCGTCGCAGATGGCGGCGCGATTTGAAGAGGCGCATGCGGCCCGTTTCGGCTTTTCCGCCCCCAGACGCCGGCTGCTGATTGACATGGTCACGGTAGAAGCGATTGGCGAAATGACGGATATGGTTGACCATGGCGCACAGGCTGCCGCGAAAGACGCGGATGATTACAACGATGAAACGTCGATCTATTTCAACGGGTCCCGCAACACAGCGCCCATTCTGACACGCGGGGCCCTGGGGGCCGGACAAACGCTGCATGGCCCGGCAATTGTCACCGACAATACCGGCACGAATGTGGTCGATCCGGACTGGAAAGCGTCCCTGGACGATGCGGGAAACCTTGTCATGCGCCGCGCAAAACCGCGCAAAACCCTGCAGGCATTGGGGACAAGGGCCGATCCGGTCATGCTGGAGGTGTTCAACAACCTTTTCATGTCGATTGCCGAGCAGATGGGCAGCACGCTCGCCAACACGGCCTATTCGGTCAACATCAAGGAAAGGCTCGATTTTTCCTGCGCACTGTTTGACGCCCAGGGCAATCTCGTGGCCAATGCGCCGCATGTGCCGGTGCATCTGGGCAGCATGAGCGAAAGCGTGCGCACCATTGCCCGGCTGAATGCCGGTCGCATGAAACCGGGGGATGCCTATATGTTGAACGCGCCGTTCAACGGCGGCACGCATCTTCCGGATGTGACGGTGATCACCCCTGTTTTCGACCGGCAGGGGGAAACCATTCTGTTTTATGTCGGGTCACGCGGGCACCACGCCGACATCGGCGGCAGGACGCCGGGGTCCAGCCCGCCCGACAGCACGCATATCGAGCAGGAAGGCGTGGTGATCGACAATTTCAAGCTGGTGGAAAACGGCAGGCTGCGCGAGGATCAGACACGGGCCTTGCTGGCCTCCGGCCCGTATCCCTGCCGCAATATCGACCACAATCTTGCCGATCTCGAGGCCCAGGTAGCCGCGAATGCCACGGGGATCCACGAGGTTTTGCGCATGGTGGACAATTTCGGTCTGAAAACCGTTCAGGCCTATATGAAGCACGTTCAGGACAACGCCGAGGCCAGCGTGCGCGAAGTCATCGGCAGCCTGTCGGACGGAAGCTTCACCTATCCGATGGATTCCGGCGCGCAGATATGCGTGGATATTCGCGTCGACAAGGCCGCGGGCGAGGCCGTGATCGACTTTACCGGCACATCGGCGCAGGACCGCGGGAATTATAATGCACCGCTGTCCATATGCCATGCGGTGGTGCTCTATGTCTTCCGAACGCTTGTCGGCAAGGACATCCCGATGAACGAAGGGTGCCTGAAGCCGCTGCGCATCATTGCGCCGGAAGGCAGCATGATCAACCCCCGCTATCCCGCCGCCGTCATAGCCGGCAATACAGAGGTCAGTCAGGCGATCTGCAACTGTCTTTATGGCGCCTTGCATGTGCTGGCCGGATCACAGGCGACCATGAACAATTTCGTCTGGGGCAATGACGCGTTTCAGAATTACGAAACGATTGCCGGCGGCGCGGGGGCAGGACCGGGGTTTGATGGCACAAGTGCGGTGCATACGCATATGACAAATACGCTGATGACAGATCCGGAAATCCTGGAGACCCGGTTTCCCGTATCTGTCGAAGAATTCGCCATCCGGCCCGCATCCGGTGGCAAAGGCCGATGGAGCGGCGGCAACGGTATCATTCGCAGATTGCGGTTTCTTGAACCGGTAACGGTAACGACGCTCTGCTCGCACCGTCGTGTGCCACCGTTCGGTGTTGATGGTGGTGAACCCGGTGCAACCGGTGTGAACACGGTTATCTGGAAGGACGGCCGATGCGACAGACAGAAGGGCAACGCACAGATTGAATTGTCTGCCGGCGACGCCTTTGAAATACGCACACCGGGCGGTGGGGGCTGGGGAAAACCATAGGCCGGCGCCATAGGCCGGCGGCGGTCAGACCGCCCTTGTGAATTCCGCATTCTCGGCGCCAAAGTCAGTGAATCAATACAAAGAGAATTTCATTCCGGGTTCCGGTTTCGGAATGCAAGGACAGAGTGCCTGTTTTTGCTGCATTGGCTGGGTGACCGGGCAGGTGACAACGGCCGGTTGGGCCTTCATGCGCATCATTCGAATTTGGAAGTTGTCCGGGTCAGAACTCTGGGTGATTGTGGTTTGTCTGTATGATACCTGTCGCTGCACAACATGATCAAAGCCTCCGTTTATATGCATGGCATAGCGGTTCCCCTGCCAGATAAAACAGCAGCGTGGGCCGTGGCGAAACCCATTGATGCTGCCGGCCTGGCTTTTCTGGAGCAATTCATTATTTCGGACCAGTGGTGGGGGACCGGAGGGGTTGCAAAGCAAAACGCGAAAGTGTTGAATGGTGGCCCGGAGTTGAGACTCCGATGGTTGATTGTAAGTGCTGATCGTTTTTTCATTGACCGGGCACAGGCCTCCCTCCTTATTGGTATTGAACTCAACGATGGGAACTTGGGATGATATCACGTCGGTCCATATTGATGGCAGCTGCTGCCATTATTGGATTCCCGGCCAGACGTGTTGGCGCGATGGAAGTGTTTCGTCTGGGACTGACCCCGGTTTTTCTGGATAACGATGCCAGGGTTGTGGATCAGTTGCGTGAGGCATTCGCAGATACGCTGGGGATTCCGGTCGAACTGGAACAGCGGCGCACCTACGAGGAAGTGACAGGGCTGTTGCTGGAAGGTTCTGTCGATGCGGCGTGGTTATGTGGCTATCCCTATCTGCAACACCGCAAAAGCCTGGAACTGATGGCTGTGCCGGTGTGGAATGGCAGACCATTGTATCAGTCCTATCTGATCACAGGGCCGGACAATACAGCAACCACTTTGGCCGATCTGCGCGGCAGCACACATGCGTTTTCCGACCCTGATTCAAATTCCGGCTATCTGGTCACGGCCTCGGATTTGGCGCGTATGCGGGAACGACCTGACAGTTTTTTCAAGCGCACGATTTTTACCTTTGGGCACCGCAATGTGGTGCGCGCCGTGGGGGATGGGCTGGTACAGTCGGGCAGTGTAGACGGTTATGTCTGGGAGGCCCTGACAAGAACCGAACCCGATCTGACCAAGCGCACAAAGGTCATATCAAAATCCGAATGGCTGGGATTTCCGCCGTTCTGCACCCGTGCGGACCGGGCTGGAGAGCCTGCAATCCGGGCGATGCGGCTGGCATTGCTGGATATGGGCAAGACGGCGCAGGGGAAGGCCGCGCTTGATCTGTTGCAGCTTGACAGAATGGCGGCGGCGCAACCGTCATTATATGACGGCATTGCAAAACGGATGCGCGAATTAGAAAACGTCTTCTGATGCGGGGGGGTCGTCCGCTTCCTCTTTCGCTGCGGGTGCCGTTGCTGACAGTTGCGTTGATGGTTCTGGTCGGCATCATTGCCTCGCAACAGGTTTTGACCACCCTGCGCAACGTGCAAAATGAACGCATCCGCGAACTGGCACAACTGCAGATCGAAGCACTTTCGGTTGCGCTTGGTCCTTTGGTGCTGCGGAAGAATGTGTGGGAGGTTTACGATACGCTGGATCGCGCAACCGGCGAAACCCATGTTCAGCGCTTGGTGTTTACCGCTGTGGCTGATGAGAACGGCAATATTCTGGCGGCGACTGATCCCAGACGCGCACCGCTGGACAGCCCGATCAGGGCGCTGGCGCGGGATGCGCAAAATCTGGAGACCCTTTCGATACCCGATCAGGGAACGGATATTCGCCTGCTGTCGGATCTTGTCTATCAGGAGCGAAAGGTCGGGCAGATTCTGATCGAAATGGATGTGTCTGACCTGTTGGCCGCGCGCGGGAAAGCGGCGCGATTGCTGTTGATCGGCAATGCGGTGGCCACCGGTTTTCTGGCCTTGCTTGGTTATTTCGGGATGCGGCGGATGCTGCGGCCGATCACCTTGCTGGTCAGGCATATGCGCAACTCTGGCGAACGGCCAGAACCGATCCCGCAGACTGACATGCCCCGGGGCGATACCGAAATGACGCGGCTGTTTCGCAGTTATAACAGCATGGTGAGCTCGATCGAGGCCAAGGCCGAGGCCGACAAGCGCCTTGCCAATCGCGAACGCTTTGTCAGCCTTGGCCGTTTGTCGGCATCGTTGGCACACGAGATCAACAACCCGCTGGGCGGGCTGCTCAACGCGGCTGACACCATCAAAACCTATGCTGACCGGCCCGAGGTGGTGCGTGAATCCGCCGAATTGTTGACAAGGGGGCTGGGTCATATGCGCGATGTGGCGCGGGCCACGCTGGACCAGAACCGGCTGGACCGTTCGGGTGCTGTGCTGGTGGTCGAGGATTTTGACGATTTGCACCTGCTGATCCGCCCCGAGGTGTCGCGCAGGTCACAGGATCTGGACTGGCGGATCAATGCGGATCAGAAGGCTCTGTCACATCTGGCGGCTGCGCCGGTGCGCCAGATCGTGCTGAACCTGCTGCTGAACGCAACCGAAGCCTCGGGGCAGGGCGGCAAGGTCGGATTGCGGGTGTCTGTGCTGGGCGGTTCCTTGCATATCGAGGTATCGGACAGCGGCCCCGGTCTGTCCAAAGTGGCCGCCGCGCGCCTGTTGGGCAACGGCCCGGCATCATCCGAAGGGGGCGTCGGGTTGCGGGTGGTGCATGATACGACCTGTGAATTGCAGGGGGTTATCCGGCTGAACCGTACGGACGGCATGACGGTCGTAACCATTGAACTTCCCCTGAAGCCAGGTCAACGAGGCGATAAATGTTAAGGGGCGCACATATCGTACTGGTCGAGGATGACGAGATCATGGGCGCATCCCTGTTGCAGCGGATGCAACTGGAAGGGGCTGAAGTGGTCTGGTACAAACAGGCCCAGCGGGCTTTGGGCGCAATCCGCACACCGCGCGGGCCGATTGACGCAGTAATCTGCGATATACGTCTGCCTGACGGCACCGGAGAAGAATTGTACAACACTCTTTGCATGACGACATCGCCGCCGCCTTTTCTGTTCATTACCGGCCACGGCGGAATTGACCAGGCTGTTCGGCTGATCAAGGCGGGCGCGGCGGATTATGTAACCAAACCCTTTGAAATCGCGGTGTTTCTGGAACGGTTGGCGATGCTTTTGTCACAAAAACCCAAAGGCGGCATGCCGCCTTTGCTGGGGGTTTCCAAGGCGGCACAACGGGTGGATGAACTGGCGCTGAAGGCGGCTGAAACAGATCGCCCCGTGTTGATTGTCGGCGGACCGGGAACGGGCAAGGAACTGGTCGCGCGCCGGATACATCAGGCTTCGGACCGGCAGGCTGCCCCCTTTGTCGCCGTCAATCTGGCACGGGAATCCGATCCGGAAAATGTCTTGTTCGGCAAAGGTGGGGCGTGGGAGAATGTCGGGGAGGGCGTGTTGTTTCTCAATGCGCTCAGCCGATTGCCTGAAGCGACGCAACTTGCCTTGCTGGACGCGATGCAGGCCGGGTTTGGCGGGCGCATCATTGGCGCATGCGGGCAGGAAATGACCGGAGTTATCGCCAATAACGATGCGCGAGCAGATTTCTTTTATCGCCTGAACATGATGGAAATACTGGTCCCGCCATTGGGGCAAAGACCCGAAGATGCCGTGTGGCTGATGCAGCAATTGTTCCCGCCGATGAATGCAGATCGCAAGTGGCCTCTGAACGGAATCAGCAGCCTGTGCATCGAGGCTGTGCGTACCTATGATTGGCCAGGGGGCGGGCGTGAATTACGGGCGCGTTTGCAGCGGGGAATTGAAAATGCCGGTGGTGATCTGTTGCAGCCGCTTGATGTCTTTCCCGAAACACTGATCCAGTCGGGCAAGGGGCAGTCTCTGGCCGAAGCGCGCGATGCCGCCGAAAAGGCGCGGATCATTGATGCACTGTCGCAGACAGATGGTAAAATCAGCAAGGCGGCAAGAATCCTGAAGGTGTCGCGCACCACATTGTGGGACAAGATGCAAAAACTGGAGATCGAAGGAAAACCCCGTCAGTAGGTGTTCGGAATTCCGAACATCAGAAAATATTCCTGAAATATCAATTATATAGTCTTCCTTTTCCCATGGAAATTTCACTTATATCCGGACGCTCTGCTGTTAAGCTTGATCTGTATCAGGAAAACAGGGAGGACATTTCATGCGATGCAAAAGGATGGTTGACATTGGGCGCCGCCAGTTCCTGCGCGGTGGCGCGCTTGCTGCTGCCGGCACTGCGGCCGCGACAGTCACAATGACACCGGCCCGGGCTGCGCCGGCGAATGCTCAGGTCGATTACCCGTCAAACCGGCTGGCGAATACCGCCGACCTGGCGGTGAATGAGCCGATGGATATCGAATACCCGGATGCCGACAGCCCCGGTGTGCTGATCAAGCTCGGCCAGGCGGTGGAAGGCGGTGTTGGCCCCGATGGCGATATCGTCGCCTTTTCCACGCTCTGCCCACACAAGGGCTATAACCTGGCCTACAACGATCAGGATCGCACCATGAACTGCCCCGGCCATTACTCGCGTTTCGATGTCGAGGCCGGCGGCCAGCAGGTCTGGGGACATGCCACTCAAAATCTGCCGCAATTCACCCTGCGGGTGGATGACAACGGCGATATCTTTGCCGAAGGCGCAAGCGACCTGATCTTTGGCCGCCCGTCAAACGTGCTGTAAGGGAGGGGAACTCACATGGCTTACAAAAGACAAATCGACCGCCTTCCGATTCCGCCAAGGGACGCGAAGGTTCACAATGTCACCTGCCACTATTGCATCGTTGGCTGTGGCTACAAGGCCTACACCTGGGACCGCAATAAACAAGGCACTCTGAAAGATAATGCTTTTGGACTTGATCTGAGTGAACAGCAGGGGGCCGATGGCACATGGGTGGCACCCTCGATGTATAATATGGTCAAGCAAGACGGCAAAGATGTGCATCTGGCGGTGGTGCCGGATCAGGATTGCGTGGTGAACTCGGGCCTTGTTTCGATCCGCGGCGGTCGCATGGCCGAAAACCGCCCGTCCAGGGTGACCGGCACCCAGCAGCAGCGCCTGTCGGATCCGATGGTCTGGCGCAATGGCACATGGCAGCCGACAAGCTGGGATGACGCGCTTGATCTGGTGGCCCGTGTCACTGCACGCATCATCACTGAAGGGTCGGAAGATGATCTGCTGCTGTCGATGTTTGATCATGGCGGATCAGCCGGCGGCTATGAAAACACATGGGGCACCGGCAAGCTGTACTTTGGCAGCATGAAGGTCAGGAATGCACGTATTCACAACCGCCCGGCCTATAATTCCGAGGTGCATTCGACACGCGATATGGGTGTGGACGAACTGCAATACCAATATGCCGATTACGAAGTCACCGATACGATCATGATCGTCGGGGCAAATCCGCTGGAAACGCAAACCAACCTGTTCCTGAATCACATGCGCAAGGGGCTGGAAAACGGGGCCAGGTTCATCATGGTCGATCCGCGCCGCACGGTGACGGTCAATGCGGCCGAGGAAATCGCAGGCGCAGAAAACGTGCTGCATCTGGCGATTGATCCGGGCAGCGACATGGTGCTGTTCAACGCTTTGTTCACCCATATTGTTGACCAGGGTTGGACCGATAGCGACTTCATCGCCAATTCGACCTTCCGGAATGGCGAGGCCGTGCCGGAAGACGCGGCGCATCCTTCCGGCCTTGGCAGCCTTGATTACGCGCTTGAAACCTGCCGGACATCGACAGCCGAAGCTGCCGAAATCTGCAAGGTGGACGAAGCCGACATCATCAAGGCCGCTGAATGGCTGGCCAAGCCCAGGGACGGCGCGCGGCGCAAAGCTGTGATTGCCTATGAAAAAGGCGTCATCTGGGGGAATGACAATTACCGCACTGTCGGTTCGATTGTGAACGTTGCACTGGCAACAGGAAACATCGGGCGCGAAGGCGGTGGCTGTTGTCGTCTGGGCGGGCATCAGGAAGGCTATTATCGTCCCTCGGATGCCCATGTGGGGCGGCCTGCCACCTATGTCGACCAACTGCTGATCTCCGGTGGTGGCAAGGTGCAGCATGTCTGGGCCTGTGATCACTACAAGACTACGCTCAATGCCTCGCAATATAAACGGGTGCATCGCAAGCGGGCCGAAATGGTCAAGGACGCGATGGATGCCTCTGCCGCGGGAACCCGCGAACAACAGGTGGATGCCATCGTTGCCGCCGTCAATGCCGGTGGTCTGTTCGTGGTCGATGTGGACATCATCCACAGCCAGATTGGCCAGAACGCGCATGTGATCCTGCCGGCCTGTGAAAGCAACGAGATGAACCTCACCTCGATGAACGGCGAAAGGCGCCTGCGGCTGAGCGAGAAATACATGGACCGCTTCGGCAACTCGCTTCCCGATTGCCTGATCGCCGCCAAACTGGCGCAGAACATGGAACGTGTGCTGCGTGATATGGGCGAAGACGCCTATGCCGACCAGTTCAAGGGCTATGACTGGGAAACCGAGGAAGACGCCTTTATGGACGGCTACCATCAGGGCAATCCGGACGTAACCTATGACCGCTTGCGCGCGATGGGGAACAACGGGGTGCAGGAACCGGTTCAGGGCTATGAGAATGGCAAACTTGTCGGCACCGAACGGCTGTATATGGACGGGGTCTTTACCCGCCATGGCCGCGAAGATGGCAAAGCCTTGTTCTGTGCAGCCGGCTGGCGGGGGCTGCAAGCGCCCGGCAAGGCGCAGGAGCGCGCCAGCCACAAGTTCTGGATCAACAATGTTCGGGCCAATATCTTCTGGCAGAACCAGTTCCTTGACCAGGACAACGACTTTATTCAGGACCGTTTCCCCTATCCGTTCATCGAGATGAACGCCGATGACATGGCCGAAATGGATCTGAATGCCGGTGATCTGATCGAGATTCACAACGAGAACGGGTCGACCCAGGGCATGGCCTATCCCACCGACACCGCCAGGCGCGGCCAGGTGGCGATGGTGTTTGGCTCTCCTGCCGGATCGCAAGGCAATGTGGTGAATCCCGGTGTGAATGAACTGATCCTGCCGGATTACAAGCACACATGGGGAAATATCCGCAAACTGGCGGATGCGACTCCTGCGGCCAAAGCCGTTTCCTTCAAGTCCAAGGAATACACCGGTTAAGGAATTGCACATACCAACCAGACGGGCGGCCATCGTGCCGCCCGTTTTATTTCGCGCTTATCTTGGCCGTGTGGACATCTGCAGGTCATGGCAGCGCTAGCGGCAGGTGACATCTCAAACGCATTGTTAAAGTGAATTATTGACCATCTACGCAGGCAAAATGCGACGCTTTGGCAAGTGTGATCTGTATACTGGAGGGTGTTTTTGAAACTTTCGGGTTTGCAGCAGGCGCATCACCGATGTCCAGGTTCAGAGATCTGATGCACCGCGAGGCCCATGATTGGTTCGAACGGAATCCCCTTAACATCGCCAATCTCGCAATGCCGATCTGGTAGGGGATACATGAATCCGGAAAATGTGCCGCAACGAGTCTCGAAATAAAGGAACTTTGCAAATTGTAAATTTCCCTTAAAGCTGGGACTTCGAAGTCAATGAAATCAATGCCAAGGTCGGAATTGATTCTGAGACTCGATTTTGGAACGGGGCGGGTTACCTGCCTGAGTATTGCCTTTCGTCTAGGGTAGGGGCTGCACTTGCAAATCACGGGGTCTTTTGTTTGGATGCCCTTGATTGCTATTTCTCCCATTCTTAATCGGGGCCGCGTTTGGTTTCCAGCCTGGACAAGGTTTGCGCATGTTTACTGCGGTCGATCCGGTATCCCATAACGGCCCATAGAATAACCGGGGTGGCGATCATCAAAAGCCATGTCGGCGCAATTGCCAGTTGATAGGCGGTTTCTGCGGTCTGTTCTTTTGCGTCGGAAACAAACCCGATCATATCCAGAAGGATTCCGCCGATAAACACGCTGACAGAAATCCCCAGTTTATAGGCAAAGGTGTATAGACCGAAATACAGCCCTTCCTGCTGATGGTCTGTATCCAGTTGGCCTTCGTCTGCGGAATCGGCGACCATGGAAAAAGGGATGCTCATAAAGGCGCCGTTGCCAATGCCGGCCACCATGCTGAACAGTGACAGGGTTAACAGCGTGCTTGGGGCATCAATCGGCAACCAGCCGAACCCCACATGAGCCCATGGCATGCCGACAAATCCGATCAACCCGAAAACCATCCCGACAATCAGCGCTGTGCGTTTTTCGAATTTGCGGCACATGAACACCCAGAACGGTTGCGAGACAACGGACATGCCCAACAGGGACAGCCCCAGAATACCCATTTGCGGGCCGGTAAGGTGGTAGGTGAAAGTATTCACATGTGTGCCAAGGCTGACCATGATCTGGAAGGACGCCTCGATGACAAAGATCACCAGCAGAATGGCGCGAAAGCTTTTGTTTGCGAGGGCAGACTTTACCATTTTCAGGGCGCCCGGCGCCTTTTGCGCCGATCCGTTCCCGTGATCCTTGGGGATCATCATATAGGCCATGACCGCGATCAGCACCGTGATGACGGCAACCGCCAGACCGATTTTCGGATAGGCCGCCGGATTCAACTGGCCGCGCGGGAAATCGGGCGTGCTGCGGAAAAACAGGATTTGCGTGCCAACCAGCGCAAGGATCATGCCAATCACATGAAAGGCCGCCCGCCATCCTTGTAGCGATGAACGCACATCGTAATCCTTGCTGATTGTTCCGCCCAGTGCATAGTAGGGCGCGCCGTAAAATGTGTTCATGGTTTTGGTGAACAGAACGGCAAGCAGCAACAGGATGATCTTTTGCGTCATGCCCATTTCAGGGGAAATGGACCACAAGAACCAGCTTCCGATTGCCGTTCCTATCCCGCCCAGCAACAAGAACTGGTGGCGCCGCCCAAAGCGGTCAGAGCGCGTACGATCGGATAACGCACCGATCCATGGGTCGGTAATGGCATCCCAGAATACAGAAATGGCAACGATTATACCGGCAACGGCAGGCGGGACATGCAAAATCGCGGTGACGAAGAACAGAAAGAAGCTGGCCATGATCTGATACGGCAAGGCATAGGCAATCGCGCCAACCCCGTAGCCCAGCTTTTGGGTTAGCCGCACTTTTTGTTCCATCGTGCTACTGGTTATATTCATTCTGCATCCTTGCTTTTACTTCCCTGCGCATGACTTTGCCCAGAAAGCTGCGCGGGATTTCCGGCAGCAGGCGGATGTCATGCGGGTGTTGTTCGGGGGGGAGGTGCTGTTGCAACAAATCCGCGATCTCCCTGATGATTTCTTTCTGGTCTGCGCGGCCTGACCGGTCCCGAAACGAGATGAACAAAACAGGCTTGCCCTCAATTCCGACCAGACAGCATTCTTTGACAGCCGGGTGGTCATGCGCCTCTTCCTCGACCGGGCGCGGGTAAATCGGGCCGTTATCGGTGTGAATGATATCTGCCGCGCGGTCGGTGACGTGCAGATAGCCGCTTTGATCAAGAAAACCGTGATCTCCGGTCCGGAACCATCCATCGTCCAGAATAACACCCTTGTTGTGATCCGGGTTCAGGTAGGTTTGCAGACGGGTAGGGGTCTGCACATGTATTTCGCCGGTTTGGCCTGCTGGCCGTTCGTCGCCATCCGGCCCGATGATGCGGACCTTTACGCCTTTCACCACCTTGCCACAGGAGCGCAGAACATCGCGTGATGCAGGTCTGCCGTTTTGCCGGTGCATTTCCGGTGTTAGCAGGCTGACAGGGGGCAGCACCTCGGCTTGCCCGTATCCTTGCTGAAAACCGGCGTCAAAACGGCTCAAGGCCTCTTGCAGCTTGGCCGCAGGCATGTTGGAGGTGCCATAGATGATATGTGAAACGCTCGACAGATCGGCATCGATCTCCGGCGGCATATCCAGCAGATCAATCAGATGGCTCGGGGTCAGGAACAGGCGGGTAACGCGGTGCTTTCTGACCAGTTTCACAAGGGCTTTTGGGCTGTAGTCCTGCATCACAACCAATGTTCCGCCGCTTAACAAAGACGGGAAGATCAGGCCGGACCCCGCGCCGAAAAGCGGGATTGCCGAAAGCGAGATATTGATCACCTTGCGGTCCGGCTTGATCTTCAGGTTGCGGATGATCAGTTTCAGGCTGGCGATGGCCGCGCCATGGCTGGAAATCAGCCCTTTGGGCGGCCCTGTCGTGCCCGAGGTAAAGGCCAGCCCCATCGGGTCATCCGGCCGCAGATCCGTGTTCGAGGGGGTCGGATCATGGGCGGTAATCTGTGTTTCGTAGTGGTTGTTCCGGCCGGTTTCCCAGACCGGAACATCGGGCATGGCACGGGCAAATGCCGCCTGGCTGTCCGGGGCGAAATCATTATCGACAATCAATAGTTTGGGACGAGCGGCCAGCGCGGCATTGGCAACGAAATCCGGCGTGTGCAGGCCATGGAAAACCGTCAGCACAACGCCGGTTTCCAAGGCGGCCGTCCTGATCTCGAAAAACTCCGCTCCGCTATCCACATGCGCAAAAACCACATCGCCTTTTTTCAGTCCAAGAGCATGCCACGCCTGCGCCAGACGATAGCTGCGGTCCTGCAATTGGCCGTATGTCATGGCACGATCGGCAAACTGCAAGGCCCTGCGTTCGGGATATTTGCGAAAGGCGTAGCGGTGGATATCGCGCGGTAGTTTGATGCGCCACAGGAACAGGTTCGTCAGCAACCCCATGAAACCCGGCCTTTCCGTTAGTCGTTCAGCGCCGGTATCATGCGCTTGAGAACCCGCATGCGCAGCCGCTGGACCGGGTTTTTCGCCCCCCAGCGGCGATATCGCCGTTTGTAGCTGCGATCATAGGGATCAAACTGGGAAAAATGCGGCACCCATTCGGGTTCGCGCCGTCCCAACAGATAGCTGGTGATTTCAGTTGCAACCATGCCCGCACCGATCTGGCAGGCCATACCCAATGACGGCGCGGCACCTTCCTCGGCGCCCACCCCTTTTGTATCCATATATTTCAGATGCGGCCCCTGTGCGCCGATCGCACAGATAAAATGCAGCGCCATCTGCTTTTCCGTCATGCCGTCTTTCAGGCCGGCGAATTCGTCATAGCTCATCCCTTCGGGGTGAAAATTGAACATCACGGCGCTGAATCCCAGCGGGGCGGCCGAGAACACCGGAATCCCCTTTTTGCGGGCATTGCTGAACACGATGCGGCGGGCAGTCTGCGAAAACACATCCATTGCATCCACAACCAGATCAACCCCGTCCAGAAAACGGTCGATATTATCAGTGCCGACAGGTTCGTTCATCATGCGGATTTCGGCGGCCGGGCTGATATCGGCGATGATGTCGCGCATCACCTGCACCTTGTCCTTGCCGATGGTGCTGGCCATGGCGCCATATTGGCGGTTGATGTTGTGCACATCGAACTGGTCGAAATCCGCTATGGAAAACCTGCCGATACCGGTACGTGCAAGGGTCGCACCATATAATCCGCCCAAGCCACCCATTCCGGGAATGGCAATGCGTGTATTTTTCAGTTTGTCCTGTTCATCCTCGCAAATCAGGCCGCGATGACGGGAATATGAACGGGAATAGAAGGCATCCAAATCACCTATGCCCGCACCAACTGATGCAGTTGCTGTATCCATTTGCGTCCCTTTGTTCCGTTTCCTGAAAAGGTGTATTACAACCTTTGCAGGATTGTGAGTGGTGTTTGTCGCCCAAGACTGCCAAACATAAAGGTAAATCTGTCAAAATTGTGGCATCATTAAATGCTAGGGATAACGAAAACAAAACCGGCGGGTTTCCGACCAGTTTCGATCAGGATTCATCGGCAATCCGTCTTTGCAGTTCCTTCGCAAATGCAAGAACCTGCCCGGCATCATCGCCACCAATAGCCAGAAACCTGTGGGTATCCGTGCTCCAGCTTGCTGCGGCCAGTCCGACAAGAAAATCGGTTTCAGGCCCGGAGGGTTTGCCGGATTGCGCCAGTATGCAAAAAGCGATCGGGCTGCCGTCATTCAAGGTAAAAGCAATCTGTACCAAAGGAGAACCCTCGAACCCCAGCACCTGCGCGCGGCGCAACGTAAAACCGTCTATATCCGAAAAGTCTTGCGGGTCCAAAGGCAGGCCAACGGCCTTGCCTGCAGAAGAAAATTCTGCCTTTAGACGATCGGCATCTGGGGTAATAGCGGCCAGTGTGTCCGGAACATACAATGCCTGATAATGCGCAACTTCCATCCGCCAGTCGGATTTTGGCGATAAAAACACACTGCCAATTCCCACACCGACTATAACAGCAGCAGCAAGGCTTGCCCCCAGCAACAGCCGGTTCGGTTGAAAGCGGGAATTTGCATTTACATGTGAATTTGCGCACTCCAGCACATGCTCCAGATTGCGGGTCCTGGCAATTCCAAGAACGGGGTCAAATGCGGTTTTCAAAGCATCAGTATCAACCGCCAATCCTTCAATCCGCCGTGCCAGTTCAGTATCTGTTGCAACGTCGGCACTGATTTTGGCAGCATCTTCTGGTGTGGTTTTCCCGTCAAGGAAAGCTGTCAAATCTTCGTCTGAATAGGGCGGTTTCATTTCTGTTTGGCCTTCCTTGTGGTGGCATCATTCAGATGCGCCAGCCTTTGCCGCGCGGTTGCCAGTCTACTCATGACGGTTCCAATCGGTATATCCAGTATCTGACTGGCCTCTCGATAAGAGAACCCTTCGACATACACCAGAAAAACGGTTTCACGCTGGGCCTCGGGCAGGGCCATCACATGTTCAACAACCTGACTGGCAAAAATATTCATTTCCGTGCTTGGGTCAGGGTCAGGTAAATCGAGCATCTCGACCGGCAGTATCCCCGCGCCGGTGCGAACCTTGCGGGCGCGAATGTCGTTCAACCAAAGGGAGCGGCAAATCGTAAAGGTCCAGCTGTCCAGCCGCGTGCCGGTTTTGAATTGTGCTGCTTTGTCCAGTGCCCGCACACAGGTTTCCTGCAACAAATCATCCGCAACATCCGCGGAACCCGACAGGCTATAGGCAAACCGCCAAAGGCGCGGCAGCAAAACCTGCAATCCTTCGGCCACATGACGCCGGGAGCGGTTGCTATTATTTCCGAATATTTTTCTCAATGCGGTGTTTTCATTATAGCGGCTCCGGCAAAAGGGACTGCGTCAACCATATGGGAGTAAGAGAAATGCGCAAATTGATAATTGGAATGACTACTGTTTTTGTAATGGGTTTTTGGGCTGTTACCGGTATCGCCAGCCCCGAGGGCTGGATCCTGAATGGCGAAAATTCCACTGTTGCATTCGGATCGGTAAAGAAAGACACAGTAGGTGAATCGCACCATTTCACCGGCCTGGCCGGAGCGGTAAAACATGACGGGGCCGTCACTGTCGATATAGATTTGTCGTCAGTTGAAACATGGATCGACAAACGCAATGAGCGAATGATCGAATATGTATTCCTCAATGCACCAAAAGCGACCTTTACCGCCAATGTGGATATGGCTGCGCTGGAAAACCTTGCCGTTGGCGACATGACGGAAATGGAACTGAAAGGCACGCTGACGCTTGGCGGCACGGATATCGCCATTCAGACGCCGGTCATGGTTGTGCGTCTGGCCGAAAACAAGGTGATGGTCATTACATCCGAAATGATCTGGATTTCCACCGAAGAGGCCGGAATTGACGAAGGCGTGACCAAACTGATGGAGCTGGCAAAACTGCCCGGCATAACCCGTGCGTTTCCGGTTACATTCCGTCTGGTTTTTGAACATGACATGTAATAATCGTAAATGCAGGGGCCTTTCGGGCGCCCCTGTCTAATTGGAGATCGGCCCCGTGGCGATAGTGTGACGGGGCAAACGGGTGGGATAGTGCGGCAACCAATCAGGGCAATGCGATTTTTAGGGTTCATCCCCGTAGCTGTCTGGCTGTTTACCCAGATGGTGATGATTGCTGCCTGGAGCCCGGGTGTTTCCGCCGCGCCGGCGCTGGCGGGTCAGGCTGTAGTGATTTGCACCGGTGACGGGCTTGTCACGGTTTACTTTGATGCTGACGGGAACCCGATCGAGCAGGATGGCAAACCGGCGCAACCCTGCCCATGGTGCACCGGCTTTAGCGGCCCGCCCACCTTAACCGAAGAAATTCAGCCAGCAGCCGTTGAATTGCGGCTGGTTGATTTTGTCTACTCCGGTCAATCCATTTCGCTATGGGAATCCGGATGTGTTGCTAGCGGTTTCTCCATCCGCGCCCCACCGGTCAAAGCCTAACCATAGACGATTATCGAACGCATCCCTGTGATGCGCCCAACTTCTATGTTTGCTTTATCGGAGACTCCAAATGCACAGCAAATTTTTTGCAGGTCTGGCGGCATGTGCCGTCAGCCTGACCATGACCGTATCTTCCGCACTGGCCGGAACCATCACCGTAACCGATACCCTTGATCGCACTGTCGAAGTGCCGGATGATGCGCATCGTATCCTGCTCGGGTTTTATTTCGAGGACTTTTACGCCATCGGCGGACCTGACGCCTATGACAAGGTCGTCGCCATTTCCCGTCCCGCATGGGAGGGCTGGCGCAATTCGCAGTGGAAGGCCTATGTGGCTGTTAATCCCGATCTTGAAAATCTGGTTGATATTGGCGAAGTCGACGCAGGCACTTTTTCGATTGAAACCGCGATTGCGTCCAAACCGGATGTGGCCATTCTGGCGGCATGGCAATATCGCGCGCTTGGTGATGTTGTCGGCAAATTGGAAGCGGCGGGCATTCCCGTTGTCGTGGCCGACTACAACGCCCAAACCGTCGAAAAGCACGTCGCCAGCACATTGCTGATCGGCAAGGTTGTGGGGCAGGAAGCCCGGGCCAGGGAACTGGCCGATCACTATGCGGCAGCCGTTGCCGATGTGAGTGCGCGCGTTGCCAAAGCTGGCGGCGACAAGCCTGTGGTTTATGTCGAACTGGGCAACAAGGGGGCCGAAGAATACGGCAATTCCTATGGGTCCGGCATGTGGGGCGGTGTGATTGAACTGGCAGGTGGCACCAACATCGCGGCTGGCAAGGTTGAAAACTGGGGGCCGCTGAACCCTGAATATGTGATTGCCTCGAATCCTGATGCAATATTCTTGGCCGGATCATACTGGGTGAACAAACCCAAGGCCGTGCTGATGGGGTTTGGTGTGGACGCCGCCCAGACCCGCGAGCGGATGCAGCCCTATATAGAGCGTGCGGGTTGGGCCGGAATGAAGGCTGTGCAAAACGGTCAGGTTCATGCTGTTTATCATGGTGGTGCGCGCACGCTCTATGATTTTGCCTATCTGCAATATATCGCCAAGGTTCTTTACCCGGACGCCTTTGCCGATGTTGATCCGATGGCAAATCTGGAAGCCTATTATGCGAAATATATGCCTGTTTCGCCAAAAGGCACCTTTATGATCAAGCTGTCCGATTAAAGCACATCCAATGAAATGAAATTCATACAGCATCCCGAACGAATTTGCCTGCGCAAACGCTGCCTCGGGGTGCTGTGTGATTACATGATTCTGATAGATTGGATGCGCGTTTAACGAACGGGCAGGGGCAATAGCTGCCCTTTCCCACCCATTTCATGCGGAACTGAATTCATGACCACAACAACAAACAGCGCCCCTGCGGGCGTCTCATTTGCATCGCGCCGTCTGCTGTGGCTTGGTGCTATATCTACGCTATTGGGTTTTGCCATACTGGCAGATATCCTTATCGGCCCCGCGTTCCTGAATGTGTTTGACGTGCTCGCCGCATTGGTGAACCCTTCGGGCGCATCCGGTCCGATGGTGGTGACCATCGTTCATGCCATCCGCTTGCCAATGACATTGATGGCCCTGATCGTTGGCGCGTCACTGGGTATTGCGGGGGTCCAGATGCAAACCATCCTCGGCAACCCGCTGGCCAGCCCCTATACGCTGGGATTCTCGGCCGCTGCGGGGTTTGGCGCGGCGATCACCATTCTGTTTGGCTGGCAACTGCCATTGATCCCGCAAATGACCGTGCCCGTTGCGGCCTTTGCGGCCGCGTCGGTGGCCTGCCTGATGGTTTACGGGCTTGCCCATATCCGCGGCGTCACTGCCGAGGTGATGGTGCTGGCCGGCATCGCCACGCTGTTCCTGTTCCAATCCCTGCAATCACTGGTGCAATATCTGGCGGCGCCCGAAGTCTTGCAGGAAATCGTATTCTGGCTGTTCGGCTCGATGCTCAAGGCCTCGTGGTTTTCGGTCTGGGTGTCGGGGAGTGTCCTGCTGTTTTGTCTGGCCCTGCTGATCCCCGACATGTGGAAACTGACTGCCCTGCGCCTTGGGGACGAACGCGCCGCCAGCCTTGGTGTCCATGTGCCGCGGCTGCGCCGGCGGGTGTTTTTCATCGTGTCACTACTGACCGCCGGGGCAGTGGCGTTTGTTGGCACCATCGGCTTTGTCGGCTTGGTTGCGCCGCATCTGGCGCGGATGCTGGTGGGCGAGGACCAGCGTATTCTGATCCCCGCGTCAGCCATATTTGGCGGACTATTGATGGTGGGGGCCTCCATCGCTTCAAAACTGTTGTCACCCGGTGCGGTGGTGCCTGTGGGCATTGTGACCGCTCTGGTCGGGGTGCCGTTTCTGTTCGCCCTGATCCTGACAGGAAAAAGGAGGCACTGGTGATGTTGGGAATTGAAAATATCAATGTTGGTTATGATGGCACGGCTGTATTGCATGCAATCAACGCGCAGTTCCAGCCGGGCACATTGACCGCCCTAGTCGGCCCGAACGGCACCGGAAAATCCAGCCTGCTAAAGGCAATGGCGGGGCTGATCCCGTCCAAAGGTGCGGTGAAACTGGGGGATACCCCCATGACCAACAGCGAGCGGTTGAAAACCATTGCCTATATGCCGCAAGACACCGGCGCGCAAAGCTCGTTGACTGTGCTGGAAGTGGTGCTGCTGGGCCGGTTGCGATCGCTCGGGCTTCGGGTCGGGGATGACATCAAAGCGCAGGCCGTGACGGCGCTGGAGCGGTTCAGGTTACAGGCGTTTCAGGACCGCGCGATTGGTGCCCTGAGCGGCGGACAACGCCAGCTGGTGTTTCTGGCGCAATCCCTGTTTCGAAGCCCGGATGTATTGCTGCTGGACGAGCCGACGGCGGCACTTGATTTGCGTCACCAGCTGATCGTGCTGGAGCGCATTGTCGAGACTTGCCACGCCAGCGGCATGATCGCGGTTGCCGCGATGCATGATCTGACGCTTGCGGCGCGCTTTGCCGATCGCATTATATTTTTGCACGACGGGCAGGTTGCGGCAGACGGGCCACCCGCCAAGGTGCTGACCCCCGCAATTCTGGAGCAGGTTTACCGTGTCGCCGCCGAAGTGCAACCCGGACCAAGCGGTGCATTGCATGTATCACCCGTGCGGGCGCTGGATAGCATTGGGGCAGGGTGATCCGGTTCTGGATTGCAATCCTTGGGATGGCTGATTCAATGCGGGATCAAAGTGCTTTATGATAACATGCAAATGCAAGAAACAGGGAGAACAAGAATGGGGCGGTTTCTGGTAAATGCAGGATTTCTTTTGTTTGCGGCTGGATGTGTGTCGGCACAGGGGAATGATGTCAGCGTCATTTCCCCGGATCAGCAGAATTCGGTCAGCCTGATCGCACAGGACATGCGCCAGCCCCACGAGGCAAAATTGCACGGGGTTCCCGCATATTTCGACTGGTACAACGGCCCGCGTATCGGGATGGGCCTGAACCCCCAAGGGTTTACCGCCATGAATGCCTGGGGGCAGGTTTACGAAGCCGCGCAGGGAAGCCCCGCGGGGAATACGCGTGTCCAGTTGCGCAATATCAAAGCCTATTACCT
>JALSRG010000003.1 GCA_026984915.1 Marinosulfonomonas sp.
GGGATTTCAAAGGGGGCGTGAGGCCAGTCCAGGGCCTCACGCGTCAAGGCGATTTCGTCATCCCCCAGAGGTGCACCATGTGTGGCGGATGTGCCTTGTTTGTTGGGTGCGCCATAGCCGATGATCGTCTTGCAGGCGATCATGGACGGCTTGTCGCTGACCTTGCGGGCCGCATCAATCGCGGCGGCAATGGCGTCTTTATCGTGACCGTCAACTGACTGCACATGCCAGCCTGCGGCCTCGAACCGTTTGGGTTGATCCGTGGCGGTGGACAGGTCGGTCTTGCCGTCGATGGTGATCGAATTGTCATCCCACATCACGATCAGCCGGCCAAGGCCCATATTGCCAGCGAAATCAATGGCTTCGTGGCTGATCCCTTCCATCAGGCAGCCGTCACCGGCGATTACATAGGTGTAGTGATCAACCAGATCATCGCCAAAACGCGCATTCTGCATCCGTTCGGCCAGCGCCATGCCGACAGCGGTGGAAATGCCCTGACCCAGCGGGCCGGTGGTGGTCTCGATCCCCTTGGCATGGCCGTATTCGGGGTGGCCGGCGGTGCGGAACCCCATCTGGCGGAAATTGCGGATCTGGTTCATGTCCATATCGTCATAACCCAGCAGGTGGTTGATGGCATAAACCAGCATCGAGCCATGACCGGCCGACATCACGAACCGGTCACGGTCGGCCCATTTGTCGGCGGTGGGGTCAATATTGATGAAACGGTTGAACAGAACGGTGGCCACATCGGCCAGCCCCATGGGGGCGCCGGGATGGCCGGAATTGGCGGCCTGAACCGCGTCCATCGCCAAGGCGCGGATGGCGTTGGCCATTTGGGTTTCGTTGGACATTGTCAGGCCTCCTTATGCGCGCTTGGATTCGGAAATCAGCCGTTCCACCAGCGGGGTAAAGATCAGCTGCATGGCCAGTTCCATCTTGCCACCCGGCACCACGATGGAATTGGCGCGGCTCATGAAACTGTCGTGGATCATGGATTGCAGGTAAGGGAAATCAATGCCGCGCGGATTGCGGAACCGGATCACCACAAGGCTTTCGTCGGCTGTGGGAATCCAGCGGGCGATAAAGGGGTTTGAGGTGTCGACAACCGGCACACGCTGGAAATTGATGTCGGTTTCGGTGAATTGCGGCATGATGCAATGCACATAGGCGTGCATGCGGCGCAGGATCACGTCGGTCACGGCCTCGGTGGTATAACCGCGCTGGTGTTTGTCGCGATGGATTTTCTGGATCCACTCGAGGTTCACCACCGGCACCACGCCGATTTTCAGGTCAGCGTATTTCGGCAGGTCCACCTGATCGTTTTTCACCGCACCATGCAGGCCCTCGTAAAACAGAAGGTCGGTGCCCGGTTCGATATCTTCCCAGTCGGTAAAGGTGCCCGAAGCCGCGCCCAGTCTGGCGCCTTCCTCGTCGTTATGCACATAATAGCGTTTCTTGCCGGTGCCGGTTTCGCCGTAGGCTTTGAACACCGCTTCCAGTTCTTTCAGCGCGTTGGCCTCATAGCTGAAATGGCTGAAGGTATGGTCCCCTTTGGCATAATGCTGGTCCAACTGTTCTTTCATCGCGGCGCGGTCATATTTGTGGAAGGCATCGCCCTCGATGGTGGCGGCGGTCACGCCCTCGCGACGGAATATCTGCTCAAACGTGTCCTTGACGGTCGAGGTACCAGCGCCAGAAGAGCCGGTGACAGAAATGATGGGATGTTTCTTGCTCATGTCATGGTTTCCTTAATCACGGAACAGGCCGCGCTGGCCAAAAAGGGCGGAGACTTCTTTGTCGGGCAGGTCGTGGTAGGAAGCGACGCGATCCACCTTGACCGGGGTACCGAACACAAAGGGCGTGCGGGCGTGCAGTTCCCTGGCGGTCTGGTCAAGGATGCGGTCGTGTTCGTTGGTGGCGCGGCCTTCGGCCTGCTCCACCAGAAAGGCCATCGGGGCGCATTCATAGACCATGCGCAGGCGGCCGGCCTCATACCCTTTGCGGGAATCCGAAGGATAGAGGAAGATGCCGCCGCGGGTCAGGATGCGGTGGGTTTCGGCCACCAGCGACGCGACCCAGCGCATGTTGAAGTTCTTGCCGTGAATGCCCTCGGCCCCGGCGATGCAATCGTCGATATAGGCGCGCACCGGTTTGGACCAGTGCCGGTAGTTCGAGGCGTTGATGGCGTATTCGATCGATTCCTTGGGGATGACCACATGGTCGTTGGCCAATTCGAATTTGCCGCTGTCGGGGCTAAGCACATAGAACAGGGTGCCGTTGCCGAAGGTCACCATCAGACCGGTTTGCGGGCCAAAGATGATGTAACCCGCCGCGATCTGTTCATTTGCGGGGCGCAGGAAGCTTTCGTTTGCACCCTCGTTGGCCTCGAAAATCGAAAAGATCGTGCCGATGGAAACATTCACGTCGATGTTCGATGATCCGTCCAGCGGGTCGATGGCCAGTGCGTATTTGCCGTTCGGGTCCAGTTCGACCACGTCTTCCTGTTCTTCCGAGGCATACCAGCGCACGCCCAGCGATTTCAGCGCCTCGGCAAAGGCCTCATCCGCCATCACGTCCAGCGCCTTTTGCTGATCGCCATCACTGTTTTCGCCAACAGCGCCACCCAGTGTCTGCCCCAAAGGGCCACGGGCGATGGTCTTGGCCAGATCCGCGCCAACAGTGCAAAGGCCGTTGATCAGAGGGTATAAATCCGCCGGGATTTTGCCGCTTTCGATGATTTTTTCGTCCGGCTGCATAATAATCTCCCGATTCTGGCACTATTTCGGTATTTTTATTAGCATTCCACAATTCAAATGATTATAGAATTTAATTAACTATAATTAGTATTAAAGGAAATTTAATGCCGAAGCTGGATGCGGTTACTTTCAAGCAGTTACGCGCCATTCGCGCTGTGGCAGAGCATGGAACTTTGTCGGCGGCGGCCGAGGCTGTGGGGCTGACTCCGCCCGCGATCCACACGCAATTGCGAATCCTCGAGGAGAATCTGGGCTGCAAGCTGGTGGATCGTGGCGGGGCGCAAGGGGCGCGGCTGACGGCCGAAGGGCAGGCGGTGCTAAGGGCGGAATTGACCGTGCACAGTGCCTTGGAGAATTGCCTGCAACAGGTGCGGGCGCTGCGGGACGGGCAAAGCGGGGTCGTGGTGCTGGGGGTGGTTTCCACTGGCAAATATTTCGCGCCGGGGCTGGTTGCGAGATTGCAGCAGCATTACCCCGGCATCGACGTGGTGCTGCGGGTCGGCAACCGCGACATGATCATGCGCGCCTTGCAGCAACAGGCGCTTGATCTGGTGATCATGGGCCGCCCGCCACGCAGACCGGTCATGGAAACCGTGGTGATCGGGGACCATCCGCATGTGATGATTGCGCCGCCGACACACCCGCTGGCCGGGCAGAAGAATGTTTCAGCCAAAGATCTTATGGCGGAAACCTTCATCTCTCGCGAAGGGGGGTCGGGGACGCGGATCATGATGATCCGGTATCTGGACAGGATCGGCGAGGGGACGCCGTATCGCAGCATCGAAATGGGCACGAACGAAACCATCAAGCAAGCGGTGATGGCCGGATTGGGAATCGCCCTGATTTCGCAACATACGGTGACCGAAGAACTGAATTCCGGGCGCTTGATGACCATCGAATCCGCAGGGTTGCCGATTGCACGCAAATGGTTCCTGCTGCATCGGCAGGATCTGCGGGTCACCCCGGCCATTGCAACGGTCCATCAGTTCATATCCGATTTGAAAGGCGATTTTCTGCCGCGTTTGCTGCCGGAATAGTGCAGGAGAATGCGGGATCACGTGCAGTTTCTATAATATTCACCATTAGTTGACATTTTACAGACATTTTCCCGGAAAGCATGATCATGTGGTGGGGCTGCGGCCGTTTCCATTGATTTACGCAAAAACGCGCTTTGCGCCTTGCAGGGGTGCGTACGCACAACTAAGACTCTCGCAGGCGGTACACGCTAATCATTTGAAACGGACCAAAGCAGGCAGACAAAAATGAATGATCCTTTCGAAACGCATATGAACACCCTCGTTCCCATGGTGGTTGAGCAAACCGCACGTGGCGAAAGGGCCTATGACATCTTCTCACGTCTGCTGAAAGAGCGGATCATATTCGTGACCGGTCCGGTACATGACGGTATGGCCAGCCTGATCGTGGCGCAGTTGCTGCATCTTGAGGCTGAAAACCCCAGCAAGGAAATATCCATGTATATCAACAGCCCCGGCGGGGTTGTGACCTCGGGTCTGTCGATCTACGACACCATGCAGTATATCAAACCCAAGGTCAGCACGCTTTGCGTGGGGCAGGCGGCTTCGATGGGGTCGCTCTTGCTGGCCGCGGGGGCACCGGGGATGCGCTACAGCCTGCCCAACAGCCGGATCATGGTGCATCAGCCCTCGGGCGGGTATCAGGGACAGGCCACGGACATCATGATTCACGCGCAGGAAACCCAGAAACTGAAAGACCGGCTGAACGAGATTTACGTCAAGCACACCGGGCAAAAGCTGAAAGCGGTGATAGATGCGCTGGAACGCGACAATTTCATGAGCCCGGAAGAGGCCAGGAGTTTCGGTTTGATAGACGAAATCGTTGAAAACCGCGCGGCACTGGATAGTGAAGAAAGTTAGATTGACGCGGGTGTGGAATGGGCGCCCCTGTCATTTTGAGATTGTAGATGTATTTTGCCTGCCCTAAGCTTGGCCGCAAAGGGTGGTAACCTGATCAAGGGTTGGGTAGAATGACCGAAACGCAAAGCTTCTGAGGTGAAGGATGGCGAACAACTCGAGCGGCGACAGCAAGAATACCCTGTATTGTTCCTTTTGTGGCAAGAGCCAGCATGAGGTGCGCAAGCTAATTGCCGGCCCGACCGTTTTTATCTGTGATGAATGCGTCGAGCTTTGCATGGATATCATCCGGGAGGAAACGAAATCCTCCGGTTTGAAAACCTCGGAAGGCGTGCCGACGCCGCGCGAAATCTGCGAAGTTCTGGATGATTACGTGATCGGCCAGGCGCATGCGAAGCGGGTTCTCTCGGTGGCAGTTCACAATCACTACAAGCGCCTCAATCAGGCCGGGAAAACCGGTGAGATCGAGCTGGCCAAATCCAATATTCTGCTGATTGGTCCCACTGGTTGCGGCAAGACGCTGCTTGCCCAGACGCTTGCGCGCATTCTCGATGTGCCTTTTACCATGGCGGATGCCACCACGCTTACCGAGGCGGGCTATGTCGGGGAAGATGTGGAAAATATCATCCTGAAACTGTTGCAGGCCAGTGATTACAATGTCGAGCGTGCCCAGCGGGGCATCGTCTATATCGATGAAGTGGACAAGATCACCCGCAAATCCGACAACCCGTCAATCACCCGCGATGTTTCCGGTGAGGGGGTACAGCAGGCGTTGCTGAAAATCATGGAAGGTACGGTTGCCAGTGTGCCGCCGCAGGGCGGGCGCAAACATCCGCAACAAGAGTTCCTGCAAGTCGACACGACAAATATCCTGTTCATCTGTGGCGGTGCCTTTGCCGGGCTTGAAAAGATAATAGCGCGGCGTGGCAAGGGATCCGCCATCGGGTTTGGCGCCGACGTCAAGGAAGAGGACAGCGTTGGCATTGGCGAAGCGCTGACCGAACTTGAGCCGGAAGACCTCTTGAAATTCGGGCTTATTCCTGAATTTGTCGGGCGCCTGCCTGTTATCGCCACCTTGACGGATTTGGACGAAGACGCATTGGTCACCATCCTGACGCAGCCGAAAAATGCCCTGGTCAAGCAGTATCAGCGCCTGTTCGAGCTTGAGGATGCCAGGCTGACATTTACAGAAGATGCGCTTTCAGCCATCGCAAAGCGGGCCATCAAACGTAAAACCGGCGCGCGCGGATTGCGCTCGATCATGGAAGACATCCTGCTGGATACGATGTTCGAACTGCCCGGCCTGGAAAATGTCGAAGAAGTTGTGGTCAACGAAGAGGCCGTGACAGCCAAGGCTGCCCCCTTGCTCATCTACGCTGACACGGCAAAAGAGCCCGCCTCGGCAGGTTGATGTTTCCCCGGGGGAGTGGGGCCTTGGATCAGAAATTCGGCGAATCACGGCGTGCGAATTCCGTTGTCTCTGGACCTTCGCGCGCACATGGTCCATATGGGATTAAACGATCGCGGAGGGTCTCATGAATTTTATTCTTCGGCTTCTTACCTGGTGGCACGGGCAAACCATTGGCACCCAGATTTACACCTGGCTCAAGGGGGTGAAGGTGGGGGAAGATGATCAGGGAAACGTGTTTTACGAAACCCGTGACGGCAAACGCCGCTGGGTTTGTTACAACGGTATGCCCGAGGCCTCGCGGATTTCCCCGGATTGGCATGGCTGGCTGCATTTTACCTGGGAAGAGCCCCCGACCAAGGCCCCCCTGGCCCACAAACCCTGGGAGAAGCCGCATGAGGAAAACAAGACCGGCACAGCGGAAGCCTATGCGCCGGCCGGGTCCATTTTGCGCGTGAATCCAACGGAATGGCAGGATTACGAAGCTTGGCAACCAAAGTAGAAATGGCAACAAACACCAGGGAAATACTGGCCGGCGGGATCGTTCTGGCTGCGGCAGTGGCCTTTGCGGTCTATGCCCGACAATCGACCGGCCTGTCGGTTTCAGCGGCCAGCGGCTATGAGCTGAGCGCAAGCTTCCGCTCGCTGGAAGGGGTGACGGTCGGAACGGATGTGCGCCTTGCCGGGGTCAAGCTTGGCGCCGTGACCAAGATCAGACTGAACCCGGAAACCTACCGGGCCGAAACGACGTTCTCGATCGAGCAGGATATTAAAATTCCGGATGACAGTGCTGTCGTTGTCTCTTCCGAAGGGTTGCTGGGCGGAAATTTTGTCGAGATCATTCCCGGAGGCTCACTTTTTTACTTTGAGCCAGGTGACGAGATTGAGGACACGCAAGGGGCCGTCAGCCTGATCTCGCTCCTGATGAAGTTTGTGTCGTCATCGGCATCATCATCGGCGGATGCAAACCAGTGAGACAGGTGCCACCGGTTTTGATCGCCGCATGTGTCCTGGCCCTGTCCGGCCCTCTCTCGGCTCAGGAAGTTTCAGAAGGCAGTGGCGCGGTCCTGCGTGGTCTCGACAAGGTGGATGGCGCTGTCCACGATATTGAACTGCCAATTGGCGGAAGCGCGCTCTTTGGTCGTCTGACGATCACACTGAAAGATTGCCGCTATCCGACAGGAAATCCGGCCGGTGATGCATTTGCCAGTCTGACGATCACCGAAAAGAACAAACCAGCCCCGGATTTTGAGGGTTGGATGATCGCATCTGCCCCCGCACTGAATGCTTTGGATCACCCGCGCTATGATGTCTGGGTCATGCGTTGCAAGACCGAATGAGCCGACGGGGTTCCAACCTGTCTGAAAAAGTCTGCCGGACGATCCAGCGCGAGGGCAAGGCGCTGGCGATAGTCCTCGCGTGAAATTTCGATGGCGCCGAGTGAGGCCAGATGCGGGGTGATGAACTGCGTGTCAAACAGGCTGAATCCGCCCGCCCGCAACCGGTCTATCAAGTAGGCCAGCGCCACCTTGGAGGCGTTGGTGCGGCGCGAGAACATGCTCTCACCAAAGAAAGCCCCGCCCAGGGTTATGCCAAAGACGCCGCCGACAAGGTCTTTGCCATCCCATATTTCCAGCGATTGCGCGAACCCCATTTCATGAAGCTGCTGATAGAGATCAAGCAGCGGCGCGTTGATCCAGGTCTCATTTCGGTCGGCGCAGCCCTCGACAACCGCTGAAAAACGGAAATTTATTCGAATTTGGAAAGATTCGCGGCGAATGAATTTGGCCAGGCTGCGGGAGATGTTGAAATTATCCAGTTCAAAGATGCCACGATGGCAGGGGTCCATCCAAAAAAGCTGGTCATCCTCCCGGGATTCCGACATTGGAAAGATGCCCGAAGCATAGGCGGACAAGAGCAACTCTGGAGTCAAATCACCCGACATTGGCGCCCTGCATCTGTCTTATGGTTGCCTTCCATTTGTCAGCCCAGGTTTTCCTCCAGCCATTTTTCGAGCCAGTGGATGTCAAAGTTGCCGGTCAGAATGTCCTCTTCCGACAACAGGGCGTCGAACAGCGGAATTGTGGTGTCAATCCCGTCGACAATCAATTCACCCAACGCCCGTTTCAGCCGGGCCAGGGCCTCTGGCCGGTCACGGCCATGCACGATCAGCTTGCCAATCAGGCTGTCGTAATAGGGCGGAATCGTATAGCCGTCATACAGGGCGGAATCCACCCGAACACCCAGCCCGCCGGGGGCGTGGTAGGCTGTCACTGTTCCCGGACAGGGTGTGAAATCGGGCAGTTTCTCGGCATTGATCCTCACCTCGATGGCATGGCCATTCAGCTCCAGATCGCTTTGAACAAACGACATGGGCAGGCCTTCGGCCACGCGGATCTGTTCGCGTACCAGATCAACCCCGAAAACCATTTCGGTCACAGGATGTTCCACCTGCAAACGTGTGTTCATTTCGATGAAATAGAACGCACCGTCCTCAAAGAGAAATTCAATCGTACCCGCACCCCGGTAATTGATGCCGGCAACTGCATCGGCGCATATTTTCCCGATTTTTGAGCGCATTTCTGCGGTGATGACCGGGCCGGGGGCTTCCTCCATCACTTTCTGATGGCGTCGCTGCAGTGAGCAATCACGCTCGCCCAAATGGACAGCAGCGCCCTTGCCATCGCCAAAGACCTGTACCTCGATGTGCCGTGGTCTGGTCAGGTATTTTTCAATATAGACCTCGTCATTTCCGAAACAGGATTTTGCCTCGGACCGTGCTGTCAGAAATGCGCTTTCCATTTCCGCTTCGGTTCGGGCCAGTTTCATCCCGCGTCCGCCGCCCCCCGCGGTGGCCTTGACAATCACCGGATAGCCGATCTCGGCGCCGATCCGCTGGGCGTCTTTCACCGTCGCCACACCGCCTTCTGATCCCGGGACACAGGGCACGCCCAGTTTGCGCATGGTTTCCTTGGCGGCAATCTTGTCGCCCATGATGCGGATATGCTCGGCCGTCGGCCCGATAAAGGTGATATTATGGTCTTCCAGAATTTGCACGAAACTGGCGTTTTCCGACAAGAACCCATACCCTGGGTGAATGGCCTGTGCTCCAGAGATTTCGCAGGCCGAGACAATGGCCGGCACCGAGAGATAGCTCTCTGAACTCGGTGGCGGGCCAATGCAGATTGCTTCATCCGCCATGCGCACATGCATTGCGTCCGCATCCGCCGTCGAATGTACCGCAACCGATTTTATGCCCATTTCGCGGCAGGCGCGCACGATGCGCAATGCAATCTCGCCGCGGTTGGCAATGAGAATTTTATCGAACATGGGCGGCAGTCCTCATTCGACGATCATCAAAGGCGCACCAAATTCCACAGCGTCACCATCTGATACAAGTATTCTTTTGACTGTGCCGGATTTTGGTGCCGGAATGTGGTTCATTGTTTTCATCGCTTCGATAATCAGCAGGGTATCGCCCTCGTTCACCGTGCTGCCAACCGTTACAAACGGGTCTGCACCCGGTTCCGGTTGCAGGTAAACCGTACCGACCATTGGCGAGGTTACCGCACCAGGGAGCCCGGCCGGATCATCGCTTGTCACTGTTGGTGTCTCGGGTGCCACGGGCGGGGCGGTGGCGGTTGCTGAACTTGCCGGCGTCACCGGTGCGGAAACGGCTGCCATAACGGTCTTGGCACGGCTGACGCGCACATTCATGCTGTCGTCTTCGCCATAAACGCGTTTGACCTGTAGTTCGGTCAGGTCGTTTTCTGCCAGAACTTCGGCCAGGGCCTGAATAAAGGCTACGTCTGAATCATGTGCGCTTTTTGTCATTTTATCCTCGATTGCTCATGCTTCCTGCCTGCCAGGTGTCTGCCCGGGGACTGTGGGGAATTCCGGGTCTTATACGTCAGGCTCGGGCGGGATAAAAGCATTTTGCGGCGGAAAACGCATTTATGAAATTTACCGTTTGATAAAAAATGAAACATGTGGCAGGCTGATGCCAATAAAAACGGATCAACAGGGAAATGTAAGGATGCCGAACAGCCCGATGACACCTGGTATTGTACCGGAACGGCTGCCTGAACAGGCGGTCACAGACAATTTTTCCGATCTGCATGCGCCCTTTGACCGGCATGAGGCCGCGGTTGCCGCCGATCGCTGTTACTTCTGCCATGATGCGCCGTGTCAGACAGCCTGTCCTACGGATATCGATATTCCGATGTTCATTCGGGAGATTCAGACTGGTGCGGTGGAAGCCGCTGCGCGCACGATCCTTGGTCAGAATATTCTGGGCGGCATGTGCGCAAGGGTTTGCCCGACTGAAACCCTTTGCGAAGAGGTTTGCGTTCGTGAGGCGGCCGAGGGCGCGCCGGTTGAAATCGGACGTCTGCAGCGGTTTGCGACCGACCATCTGATGGATAGCAATGCCCACCCGTTTGCGCGGGCCCAATCCACGGGCAAGCGCATTGCCGTTGTCGGCGCCGGCCCGGCGGGGCTTTCATGTGCGCACCGGCTGGCTTTGAAAGGGCATGAAGTCACCATTTTCGACAATCGGTCAAAACCGGGCGGTTTGAACGAATTTGGAATTGCGGCCTATAAAACAACAAATGATTTCGCCGCGCGTGAGGTTGCCTGGCTGTTGCAGATCGGCGGCATCACCGTTGAAAACGGCAAATCCATCGGGGATGGCCTGTCGCTTGCGGCATTGCAGAATGACTTTGATGCGGTTTTCCTCGGTGTCGGTCTTGCCGGGGTGAATGCGCTGGGGCTGGCAGGGGAAGATATGGAAGGCGTGCAGAATGCCGTCGATTTCATCGCTGATCTGCGCCAGGCGCCTGATTTGCGCAAGCTGGCCATAGGCCGTGACGTTGTCGTTATCGGCGGCGGCATGACGGCGATTGATGCCGCGGTTCAGGCACGGCTTCTGGGGGCGCTGAATGTCAGCCTGGTTTACAGGCGCGGGCGCGATCGCATGGCGGCTTCGCCTTACGAGCAAGACCTGGCGGCGTCCAAGGGGGTGCATATTGTCACAAATGCCCGGCCCGCCCGGATCATTGGCGAGGCCGGCAGGCTGGTGGCGGTTGAATTTGAGTATACGACCGAGGTGGATGGCCGGCTTGCCGGGACGGGCGAATTCTTTCGGTTGAAAGCGGATCAGCTCTTCAAGGCGATCGGTCAGAAACTGGCCGATACGCCGGACGGCCCCGTCATTGCTGATGGCAAGATCAGGGTTTCGGGCGCCGGACGCACGTCGGTATCTGGGGTCTGGGCCGGGGGGGACTGCGCCTCGGGCGGCGATGATCTTACGGTCACCGCCGTGGCCGAAGGCCGCGATGCCGCCGAAGATATTCACGCCACACTGATGGCTTAGGGGAGGCTGATAAAATGGCTGATCTTTCAACAGATTTCGTAGGAATAAAATCTCCGAACCCGTTCTGGCTGGCCTCGGCCCCGCCGACGGACAAGGAATATAATGTGCGCCGGGCGTTTGAGGCCGGCTGGGGGGGCGTTGTCTGGAAAACCCTGGGCGAAGACGGGCCACCCGTGGTTAACGTCAATGGCCCGCGCTATGGCGCGGTTTACGGCGCGGACCGCCGTCTGCTCGGCCTGAACAATATCGAACTGATCACCGATCGTCCGCTTGAGGTGAACCTGCGCGAGATAACCACTGTCAAGCGTGATTACCCCGACCGGGCCATGATCGTCAGCCTGATGGTGCCCTGTGAAGAAGAGGCCTGGAAGCGTATTCTGCCGCGGGTCGAACAGACCGGGGCGGATGGGATTGAGCTGAATTTTGGCTGTCCGCACGGGATGGCCGAACGCGGTATGGGCAGCGCTGTCGGACAGGTGCCGGAGTATATCGAAATGGTCACCCGGTGGTGCAAGCAAACCACGCGCATGCCGGTCATTGTCAAGCTGACACCAAACATAACCGACATTCGCCACCCGGCCGAGGCTGCACTGCGTGGCGGTGCCGATGCCGTGAGCCTGATCAATACCATCAATTCGATCACTTCGGTTGATCTGGATGCCATGTCCCCCGAACCAATGATTGACGGCAAGGGGACGCACGGCGGCTATTGTGGCCCGGCGGTCAAGCCGATCGCTCTGAACATGGTTGCGGAAATCGCCCGGAATGCCACAACCGCAAAGCTGCCGATCTCGGCCATTGGCGGGGTGACAACCTGGCGTGACGCGGCAGAGTTCATGGCGTTGGGGGCTGGTTCGGTTCAGGTCTGCACTGCGGTGATGACCTATGGATTCCGCATCGTCGAAGAGATGATTTCCGGCCTTTCGGACTGGATGGATGACAAGGGCTATGCCGGGGTTGACCAGATTATCGGCCGTGCCGTACCCAATGTGACCGACTGGCAGTTCCTGAACCTGAATTACATCACCAAGGCCGAGATCGATCAGGAAGCATGCATAAAATGCGGCCGCTGTTATGCCGCCTGTGAGGACACAAGCCATCAGGCGATCGCAATGAGTGCGGACAGGGTGTTCAGCGTGAAGGATGAGGAATGCGTTGCCTGCAATCTCTGCGTCGATGTCTGCCCGATCGAGGGATGCATCAGCATGCGTGAACTGCAACCGGGAGAGGTGGATCCGCGCACCGGAAAAACGGTCGAAAAAGACTATGCCAACTGGACAACGCACCCCAATAATCCGGGGAATACCTGCGCGGCCGAATAGCCACAGCGCAGGTTTCAGATCTTGATGTCGATGCTGCCCTGTGCAGGGGCCGGCGGGGCGCTGTCGGGTGTCGATGGCGGGCCCGTCACGGAACGCGTCGAATACCCCTCTTTGGCCGTGACGCCGGGAACATCGGGTTTTTCCGGCGCTGGCGCTGCTGCTACCCCGTTTCGCAGGCGCTCGCGTTCGGTCTCCAGCAGGTTGGCTTCGAACGCGGGTGGCGGCCCGGTTGGCTGGTCCGGGTCCGGCGGCGGCGCCAGGATGGCCCGCAATTTCTCTCTGTCGGCAAAGGTTTTTTCGCGGCTCTGCTGATTTCCCGACTGATTGCGCATTTGTGGCAGGGACTGGCTGGCTGTTACCTGCGGTACAGGCGTGTTGTCTGCGCGTCCGGCCATGACCGGATCTGGCGCATGGGTGATGGGCAAGGCCCCGGGAAGGATGTTCATATCCCTTCTCCTGACATCGCCCCCACCAGGCTTCAATTAGCCATCCAGGTGTTAATGGGCAATTAACTCACCTGCGCAAAGAACATGTCAATTTAGGCGATTTTTACGGATCAGGGGGCCAGAAGCTTCTCGAAAAGTGTTTCAAGATAGCGTTCTGCTTCCGGGTAGGGGTCATTCTCGCGCCCTTCCAGGATAAGGCCGATCTGGACTTCGAAATCGGCATAATGCTGCGTAAGTGACCAGATCGAGAAAATCAGATGCCAGGGATTGATTTGCGCGATCTCGCCTGCCGCGCTCCAGCTCTGGATGACGGCGGCCTTCCGGTCGACCAGTTCTTTCAAATCGCCCTTGATGGCATCATGCATGCGTGGCGCGCCTTGCAGAATCTCGTTTGCAAACAGGCGGCTTTCTCTCGGGTAGTCCCGGCTCATTTCCAGTTTTCGGCGCATATAGGCCAACAGTTCGGCTTTGCCGTTCCCTGCCGGATCAAGGGCGCGTAACGGATCAAGCCAGGTATCCATCAGCCCGGACAGCAGCTCTATGTGAATGGCCTCCTTGGACGGAAAATAATACAGCAGGTTGGGTTTGGAGAGACCCGCCGCCGTTGCGATCTGATCCAGAGTCGATCCGCGAAATCCATATTGCGAAAAAACTTCGAGCGCGGCATCCAGAATCGCTTTGCGGTTTTTTTTCTGTATACGTGTGCGCGGACGGGACTCGGTCATACTCAATTCCTTGGCTCAAATCAGAAACCTGCGTCGAAAGCGTAAGAGTCTTTTTATCGTCTGCCCAGAATTTCGCCACAAAAAACCGCGATAGGTTGTTTTTTCCTTCGAAACACGGCCTTGCGGGTCTAACGTGCAAGGGAATACTTGACTGGTTGGGTAGCTCTGGTAGCGTAGATCTGACCAATTGGTCAAACAACAGTTGCATCGAAACCAGACCAGCCCTGCGGCAGCGTAAGACAGGGTGGCTATGACAGGGAATATGACGATGGCTTCCGACCGTTCAGCCGTTCCAAATGATCTATCCGCTTTCTGGATGCCCTTTACCGCGAACCGCCAGTTCAAGAAGGCGCCGCGCATGTTGGTGGGGGCCGAGGGCATGTACTACAAAACGGCCGACGGGCGCGATGTGCTGGACGGCACCGCAGGTCTGTGGTGCTGCAATGCGGGGCATGCAAAGCCCAGAATTACCGAAGCCGTGCGTGCGCAAGTGGCCGAACTGGATTACGCGCCGGCCTTTCAGATGGGGCACCCGAAAGCCTTTGAACTGGCAAGTGCCTTGCGGGATATGGCGCCAGCCCCGTTTGAGCATGTGTTTTTTACAAACTCGGGCTCGGAAAGTGTGGAAACCGCGTTGAAAATTGCCATCGCTTATCAGCGGGCGCGCGGCCAGGGCACCCGGACCCGCCTGATTGGCCGGGAACGCGGCTATCACGGGGTGAATTTTGGCGGCATTTCCGTCGGTGGCATTGTCAACAATCGCCGGTTTTTCGGCAGCCTGCTGACCGGGGTTGATCATATGCCCCACACGCATCTGCCGGAAAAGAATGCGTTCAGCCGCGGCCAGCCCGAGCATGGCGCCTATCTGGCGGATGAGCTGGAAAACATCATTGCCCTGCATGGTGCGGAAACCATCGCGGCGGTGATTGTCGAGCCGATGGCGGGATCTACCGGCGTGTTGATGCCGCCAAAAGGCTATCTGGAAAAACTGCGGGCGATCACCAGAAAGCACGGGATCATCCTGATTTTTGACGAAGTGATCACCGGTTTTGGCCGACTGGGCAGCAGTTTTGCGGCCGAGCATTTCAATGTGATGCCGGATCTGATCACCACGGCAAAGGGGCTGACAAACGGCGTCATTCCGATGGGGGCAGTGCTGGCAACCGGTGAAATCCATGATGTATTCATGCAGGGACCGGAACACCTGATCGAGCTGTTTCACGGCTATACCTATTCCGGCAATCCGGTTGCGTCCGCAGCCGGGCTTGCTACATTGGAAACCTATCGTGAGGAAGGGCTGTTTGAAAACGCAGCCGCGCTGGCGCCCTATTGGGAAAATGCACTGCATAGCCTGAAAGGATTGCCGCATATTACCGACATTCGCAATATGGGGCTGATTGGCGCAATTGAACTGGAACCCATTGAGGGAGAGCCGACAAAACGCGCCTTTACCGCATTTCTGGATGCCTATGAAAAGGGGCTGATGATCCGCACCACAGGGGACATTATCGCGCTGAGTCCGCCACTGATGATCAACAAAGCCCAGATCGACGAATTGTTTGGCAAGCTTGCGGATGTGCTCAAAGGGCTGGTCTGATGCGTGATCCGGCCGCAACACCCCGGATGATTGACGATGACCGTGTGCGGGTTACGCGGTTTGATTTCGCTCCGGGGGCGGAAACCGGATGGCACATCCACGGCATGGATCATGTGATCACCGCGATCACGGATTGCCATATGCTGCTAGAGGAAAAGGGCGGCGAGACCCGCAAGGCTCTTGTGCCCGCGGGCACATCTTACAGACGCGGACAGGGCATGGAACATAACGTAATCAACGGCGGGGACAGGGTGATGTCCTTTGTCGAAGTCGAATTGAAATAAAGGGAGAAACACCATGGCTGCACCTGCTGCAAACATGAAAATCAACGGCGACCGCCTGTGGGACAGCCTGATGGAAATGGCGAAAATCGGGCCCGGCGTGGCCGGTGGCAACAACCGCCAGACCCTGACGGACGAGGATGGCGAGGGCCGCAAACTGTTCCAGAAATGGTGCGAGGAGGCGGGCTGCACCATGGGTGTCGACAGCATGGGCAACATGTTTGCCCGTCGCGAAGGCACGGATCCCGATGCCCTGCCGGTTTACGTTGGCAGCCACCTTGATACCCAGCCAACCGGTGGCAAATACGACGGGGTGCTGGGGGTGCTGGCCGGTCTGGAACTGGTGCGCACGCTGAATGATCTGAACGTCAAGACCAAACATCCGATCGTTGTCACCAACTGGACCAATGAAGAAGGCACGCGGTTTGCCCCTGCCATGCTGGCCTCGGGCGTGTTTGCCGGCGTGCTGGAAGAGGACTGGGCCAAGGACCGCGTCGATGCCGAGGGCAAGCGGTTTGGCGATGAGTTGAAGCGGATCGGCTGGGAAGGCGACGAGCCTGTCGGGGCGCGCAAGATGCACGCAATGTTCGAATACCACATCGAACAGGGGCCGATCCTTGAGGCTGAAGACAAACTGATCGGCGTTGTCACCCACGGGCAGGGGTTGCGCTGGGTCGAATGCACGGTGACGGGCAAGGGGCAGCATACGGGATCAACCCCGATGTATATGCGCAAAAATGCCGGTCGCGGCTTGGCACAGATCACCGAACTGGTGCATGAAATCGCCATGCAGCACCAGCCCAATGCAGTCGGGGCGATCGGCCATATCGATGTCTACCCGAACAGCCGCAACATCATCCCCGAAAAGGTGGTGTTCACCGTCGATTTCCGCAGCCATTTCCTTGATATCATGCAGGGCATGGTGGACGAGATGATGGAAAAGGCGCCCGGCATTTGCAAAGAGCTGGGGCTGGAATTCTCCGCCGAGGTTGTCGGCCAGTTCGATCCGCCCGCCTTTGACGAAAAATGTGTTTCCGCCGTGCGCAACGCGGCCGAGCGTCTGGGCTATAGCCATATGGATATCGTCTCGGGGGCAGGGCATGACGCCTGCTGGATCAATCAGGTCGCCCCGACGGCGATGATCATGTGCCCTTGCGTGGACGGGCTGAGCCATAACGAGGCCGAGGAGATTTCCAAGGAATGGGCCACTGCGGGCGCGGATGTGTTGATGCACGCGGTTGTGGAAACGGCGGAGATCGTTGAATGACGGCCAGACCGTCATTCAACGCCCCGCAGCTGATGCGGGGTCTGCCGAAGGTCGGGCCTTTCGCTGTCCCGGACTTGATCCGGGACCTCCTGCGGCTGTTTCAAAGAGGCCCCGGATCAAGTCCGGGGCAGCGAGCCGATGCAAATTTACCGATCGTAAACCAAAATCCGCCATTTTCCCGATATGGCATTTTACACCTATATCATGGCCTGCAATTCGAACACGGCGATATACATCGGCGTGACATCGGATTTGCAGTTGCGAGCCGAACAGCATCGTCTGGGCAAAGGCGGCCCCCACACCGCAAAATACAAAATCCGCAAGCTGGTCCATTTCGAGGTTTACGAAACTTTGCCCGAAGCCTTGGCACGGGAGAAAAAACTGAAACGCTGGCGGCGCGTCTGGAAAAACGCCCTGATCGCCAAACAAAACCCGATATGGGCCGATTTGGCTTTGGAGGCCGCGTTTCTGTAACGCTTGCGCTTCTCTTCAGCACCCTTCCGGTAAATGCTGCCCCCGATCCCGGTGTGGATTGGGACTGGCAATTGTCCGGAACCATCGCCCCGCCCGAAGGGGTGCGGGTGTTTGATGCCGATCCCGACGATGTGACAAAGGAACAGATCGCCGCGCTGAATGGGACAGGCGTTTACACCATCTGCTACGTCAGCGTCGGCACGCTGGAAAACTGGCGCGATGATGTCGACCATTTTCCGCCCGCTATCGTCGGCAACCGCTACGAGGACTGGCCGGATGAAAACTTCCTCGATATCCGCGACCGCAGCCATCTTCCCGCGCTGATGGCCCGGCGTTTTTCCCAATGCAAGCAGATGGGATTTGACGCGGTGGAAGCCGATAATATGGATGTCTATGACAATGACTCGGGCTTCCCGCTGACCCGTGGGGATGGTTTGCGTTATATCAGGATGCTGGCGAAAACTGCGCATGGGTTTGGCCTTGAGATCGGCCAGAAAAACGTACCCGATCTGACGAATGATCTGGTTGGCGTGATGGATTTCGCAATTGCCGAAAGCTGCTATCAGGACAACTGGTGCACGCAGGTATTACCCTATATCAAGGCCGGAAAACCGGTGTTCGATGCGGAATACTCTGACCGTCCAATCAACTTCAAGAAAGCCTGCAAAGCAGCGGAAAGCATGGAAATATCCATGATCCTGAAAAAGCGCCAACTGGTGCCGGGCCGCCGTGTTTGCAAATGACAAGGGAGAAATGAGATGAGCAAGGTAATCAAGGGCGGAACCGTTGTCACCGCCGATCTGACCTATAAGGCGGATGTGAAAATCGAAGGCGGCAAGATTGTCGAAATCGGCCCGGATCTGAAGGGCGACGAGGTGCTGGACGCCACTGGCTGTTATGTGATGCCCGGCGGGATTGACCCGCACACCCACCTGGAAATGCCCTTCATGGGGACCTACAGCACCGACGATTTTGAAAGTGGCACCCGCGCGGCCCTGGCTGGCGGCACCACGATGGTGGTGGATTTTGCCCTGCCAAGCCCGGAACAGGGCCTTCTGGACGCGCTTCAGATGTGGGATAACAAATCGACCCGCGCGAATTGTGATTACTCCTTCCACATGGCGATCACCTGGTGGGGAGAGCAGGTGTTTGACGAAATGGAAGCCGTCGTAAAAGAACGCGGAATCAATACCTTCAAGCATTTCCTTGCCTACAAGGGCGCGCTGATGGTGAATGATGACGAACTCTATGCCAGTTTCAAACGCTGCGCCGAACTGGGCGCGACCCCGCTGGTGCATGCCGAGAACGGCGATGTGGTGGCGGAACTGACGGCAAAACTGCTGGCCGAGGGCAACACCGGCCCCGAGGCGCACGCCTATTCCCGCCCGCCGCAGGTCGAGGGCGAGGCGACAAACCGCGCCATCATGATTGCCGATATGGCCGGCGCGCCGCTCTATGTGGTGCATACCTCCTGCGAGGATAGCCACGAGGCGATCCGCCGCGCCCGCATGCAGGGCAAACGCGTTTGGGGCGAGCCGCTGATCCAGCACCTGACGCTGGACGAAAGCGAGTATTTCAACAAGGATTGGGACCACGCCGCCCGCCGCGTGATGTCGCCCCCATTCCGCAACAAACAGCATCAGGACAGCCTGTGGGCCGGCCTGCAAAGCGGTTCGCTTTCGGTGGTGGCCACGGATCACTGTGCCTTCACCACCGAGCAGAAACGCTTTGGCGTAGGTGACTTTTCCAAGATCCCGAACGGCACCGGCGGGCTTGAGGACCGGATGCCGATGCTGTGGACGCACGGGGTGGCGACGGGCCGCCTGACGATGAACGAATTCGTGGCGGTTACATCAACAAATATCGCCAAGATATTGAATTGTTATCCGAAAAAGGGCGCAATCATGGTTGGGTCGGACGCCGACATCGTGGTCTGGGACCCGGAAAAGGAAAAGACCATTACCGCCGACAGCCAACAGTCCGCGATTGATTACAACGTGTTCGAGGGCAAGCATGTCAAGGGCCTGCCGCGCTTTACCCTGACCCGTGGTCAGGTGGCGGTGCATGATGGCGAGATCAGGACACAGGAAGGCCATGGCGAGTTTGTCGCCCGCGCGCCGAATGCCACGGTGAACAAGGCGTTGAGCAAGTGGAAGGAACTGACCGCGCCGCGTCCGGTGGAGCGGACCGGAATTCCGGCAAGCGGGGTGTAACAGCGTGACGCAAGACATTGTTATCAAGGCAGAAAACCTTGATCTGACTTTTCAGACAAATGACGGGCCGATCCAGGCGTTGAAAGATGTGGATCTGGAAATAAACCGGGGGGAGTTTGTCAGTTTTATCGGCCCTTCCGGCTGTGGCAAAACCACCTTCCTTCGGGTCATTGCCGCACTGGAGCATCCGACCGGGGGCAGCATATGTGTCAACGGGATGACACCGGATGAGGCGCGTTGCAAACGCGCCTATGGCTATGTTTTCCAGGCCGCCGGCCTGTACCCGTGGCGCACCATTGCCGGCAACATAAAACTGCCGCTTGAAATCATGGGATACAGCAAGGAGGATCAGAATAAAAGCGTGAGGAAAGTCATGGAACTTGTTGATCTGGAAGGATTTGACAAGAAATTCCCCTGGCAGCTCTCGGGCGGTATGCAGCAACGCGCCAGCATTGCCCGCGCCCTTGCGTTTGATGCGGATATCCTGTTGATGGATGAACCGTTCGGGGCGTTGGACGAGATCGTGCGCGACCACCTGAATGAACAGTTGCTGAAGCTCTGGTCCCGCACCAACAAGACGATTGCCTTTGTGACCCACTCGATCCCCGAGGCGGTATACCTCTCGACCAAGATCGTGGTGATGAGCCCGCGGCCGGGGCGGATCACCGATGTGATTGACAGCACCCTGCCGAAAGAGCGGCCGCTGGACATTCGTGATACGCCGGAATTTCTGGAAATTGCCCACCGGGTGCGCGAGGGCCTGAGGGCGGGGCATGCCTATGATGACTGAGTATGGAAAACGTATGGAAAACGTATGGAAAGCGTATGGCTGTTGCCATGACAGGAAAACCGGCAGGAGGAGCGCATGAAATCGGTCTTTCCCATCCTGACCGTTGTCGCGGCCATCATAGCCATCTGGTATGCCGGGGCCGTCTGGATGAATTCACAATGGACGCTGGATCAGGCCAGACGCGCCGGAGTTGAACTGACCCTGCCCGAGATCATCAGGGACACCATGAATCAGGAGCGCGCCACCTTGCCCGCGCCGCATCAGGTGGTGGCCGAGATCTGGAAAACCACAGCCGAGAAAAAGATCACATCGAAACGCTCGCTGATCTTTCACAGCTGGATCACCCTGCACGCCACATTGTGGGGCTTTGCCCTGGGTGCGCTGATCGGGCTGACATTGGCAATTTTTATCGTCTACAGCCGGGTGATGGACATGAGTGTGATGCCCTGGGCGATCATCAGCCAGACCGTGCCGATCGTGGCCATCGCGCCGATGATCATCGTGGTGATGAGTTCCATGGGCATACAGGAACGGCTGGTGCCCAAGGCGATCATTGCCGCTTATCTGTGCTATTTCCCGATCCTGGTGGGCATGGTCAAGGGCCTGCGGTCACCCGATGCGATGCAGCTTGACCTGATGAAAACCTATAACGCCAGCAACCGGCAGAGTTTCTGGAAACTGCGCCTGCCCAGCTCCATGCCGTATCTGTTCACCTCGATGAAAATCGGCATCGCCGCGGCATTGGTCGGAACCATCGTCGGCGAGTTGCCCACCGGCGCGTTGCGGGGCCTTGGCGCACGTATTCTGATCGGAGATCAGTTCGGCCCGCCCATTCGTATCTGGAGCGCGCTGATCATGGCGTCCATTCTGGCCGGCGGCCTGGTTGCCATTGTCGGGCTGATCCAGCGCATCACTCTGAAACGCATGGGGATGAACCAATGACCTGGCTTGTTTCTGTATTCGTGTTCTGGGCCGCGGCCTTCTGGCTCAACCGGCAGTTGGCAAAGCCACCTGTCGACCAGCAACGCTGGGCGCGCATTGCCGTGCCGGTGATCTTTGGCATCACCATTCTGGTGGTGTGGGAGGGGCTGGTGCGGGGTCTGAACGTCAGCCCGATCATCCTGCCGCCCCCCACGGCAATTGCAGCGAAATTTGCGGCAAGCACGGATATTCTGTGGAAGGATTTCGTGCAGACCGTGATCAAGGGCGCGCTGTCGGGGTATCTGATCGGCTGTGCCGCCGCCTTTGTGACGGCCATTCTGGTTGACCGGTCGCTGTTTCTGCAACGCGGGTTGTTGCCGATCGGCAATTTCGTGGCGGCGCTGCCGATCGTCGGCATCGCGCCGATTCTGGTCAAATGGTACGGCTTTGGCTGGGAGAGCAAATCGGCGGTTGTTGTGGTCATGGTGTTTTTCCCGGTGCTGATCAATACGGTTCAGGGGCTGCGCGACACAACCGCCATGCAGCGCGATCTGATGCAGACCTATGCCGCCAGCTATTGGCAGAGCCTGTTCAAGCTGCGCCTGCCAGCGGCGATGCCGTTCATTTTCAACGGGTTGAAGATCGGCACCACCCTGGCGTTGATCGGCGCGATCGTCGCTGAATATTTCGGCAGTCCGATCTATGGTATGGGCTTTCGCATCCAGTCCGAAGCGGGCCGGCTCTCGCTGGATATGGTCTGGGCCGAGATTGCCGTTGCAGCCCTGTCCGGTTCGGTTTTTTATGGGCTGGTCGCCCTGATGGAAAAACTGGTAACATTCTGGCATCCCTCGCAACGGAGTTAACAAGCACGACGCAAAACCTGATGAAAAAACTGATGAAAAAGAAACCAACAAGGAGAAAACGATGAAGAAAATACTGACAGGAGCGATTGCCGCATTGGCTATGGGGGCGGTGAGCGCCCAGGCGGCGGATGATCTGACGCTACAGTTGAAATGGGTCACGCAGGCGCAGTTCGCGGGATATTACGTGGCGCTTGAAAAAGGCTTCTACAGCGATGAGGGGCTGAATGTGACCGTCAAGCCGGGTGGTCCGGATGTGGCGCCCACGCAGGTGCTGGCCGGTGGCGGCGCCGATGTGGTGATCGACTGGATGCCAAGTGCGCTGGCGGCCCGTGAAAAGGGTTTGCCGCTGGTCAATATCGCACAGCCGTTCAAACGCTCGGGCATGATGCTGACCTGCCGGGCCGACAGTGGCATCAAGACGCCCAAGGATTTTCCCGGCCATACGCTGGGGGTCTGGTTCTTTGGCAACGAATACCCGTTCCTGTCATGGATGGGCTCGCTGGGCATTCCGACGGATGGTTCCGAAGGGGGCGTGACGGTGCTGAAGCAGGGTTTCAATGTCGATCCGATCCTGAACGGTCAGGCCGACTGCGTTTCCACCATGACCTATAATGAATACTGGCAAATCATTGACGCCGGTCTGAAGCCCGAGGAACTGGTCACGTTCAAATACGAGGATCAGGGTGTGGCCACCCTGGAAGACGGGCTGTATGTGCTGGAAGACCGGCTGAAGGATCCGGCCTTCGAGGATGAACTGGTGCGCTTTGTACGGGCCTCGATGAAGGGCTGGAAATGGGCCGAGGAAAACCCGGATGACGCGGCGATGATCGTGCTGGAGTATGACGAAACCGGCGCCCAGACCGAAAAGCATCAGAAACGCATGATGGGTGAGGTTGCCAAGCTGACCGCAGGATCAAACGGTGAACTGGATCCGGCGGATTATGAGCGCACGGTCAAAATCCTGCTGGCGGGTGGTTCCGACCCGGTGATCTCGAAAGAGCCGGAAGGCGCATGGACCCATGCGATCACCGACAAGGCCCTGAAATAGCGCTGTAAAATGAATGGAGGAGGGCGCCCTGTGATCGGGCGCCCTTTTTCGTCTCAGCGGCCGGCGGCCATGACATTGACACCATGTTCGTACACCAGTTGCCCGCCCAGATAGGCGGTAACCAGCACCGCCAGAACCAGCAGCAGGTCGACAACGACAACCAGAGCGGCGCGCTGGCCGCCCAGTGACATGGAGCGCCACCAGACAAAGCCGCGACAGGCCGCCCAGATGGCGAACAGGGCCGAGGTGATATTGCCGGCCATTTCATGGCTTCCGGTCAGGGTTTCCCCAAAGCCGCGTCCGGCGGCGATTTCAGCGGCCATGTCACCCAGCGAGGCGGTCAGCAGGGCGGATGCCCCGGCGGCAATGGCAATGGCGGCGGCAAAACTGGCATAGGTGGCGCGCCCGCCAAGCGGGATTTTGCGCCAGAGCGCAAAGAGATCGACAGCAGCCAGCATGAAGATCAGTACGATCGGGAAATGCAGGGCCATGGGGTGAAGTTGTTCGACAGTGGGCATCGGGGGTTTTCCTTTGATATGATTGCCGGATTGCGTATGGCTGGCATATGTGAGAGTCGCGGAACAATTCCTATCAACATTGGGTTTAGCGGGATAAACCAAAGGACTATTCCACAAGATTTGCGGCCATGAGAACCGGG
>JALSRG010000004.1 GCA_026984915.1 Marinosulfonomonas sp.
GATCCACACTATCAGGCGCGCGAAACATTGACAGAAATGGCGGTGCAGGGGGGTGAAAAGCTGCCTTTCCCATCACCTTTGCCGCGGATGTCGGAAACTCCGGGGCAACTTCGCCACCTTGGCCCAGAACTTGGTGCCGCCAATGCAGAAGTTTACAAGGATCTGTTGGGTTTGTCAGATGCTGAAATGAAAGAACTGAAAGACGATGGTGTGATCTGAGCGGACCTCGAAGTGGTGGGCATTTGTCCAGAGGCCAAACGCTTGTTCAGACAGAGAGCTTCTTGAAAATGGGTTCCGGGATCGACCGGATGATCAGCATGATGTAGCGCCAGAAGAACGGCGTGTAGAGCACATTCCGCTTTTTACGAACAGCTTTCAGGATGTCTGTCGAAACCTTCTCCGGCGAGGCAACCAGGAACATCCCCTCAATTCCCCAGGTCATGGCCGTGTCGACAAACCCGGGTTTGACGGTGACAACATGTCCGCCCGAACGGTTCAACCGGTTGCGCAAGCCCGAAAGATAGGTGGCAAAGCCAGCTTTGGCAGCCCCGTAGACATAGTTGCCGATCCGGCCCCGATCGCCCGCAACGGATCCGACGCCAACAACCGTGCCGCCGCCGCGTTCCTCCATCATCGGCGCCAGAATCTGCAGAAACTCGGCCGGGCCGGTGAAACTGTCCTGCACCGTGCCATTGATCAGGCCAGGGTCTGCATCTATCTGTTCCTGCTCGGGCATGGAACCGACAAAAACGGCGGCATTGATCATACCCTCTTCTTTGCCGGCGCGGGTGATTATAGCTGGAAAAGTATCAGGCTTGCGGGCGTCAAACCTTATGGCTTCGGCCCATCGTGCGCCGCGCGCGTCACAATCAGCCGCAGTGCGTTTCATGTCGTCCATATCCCGCCCGGCCAGCAATACTGCATCACCGCGTTCGCTTACGGCGCGGGCAAAGGCGCGCGACATTGACGACGTTGCGCCAAGAATGATCCATGTTTCGCTCATTTTGTGCTCCTCAGATCGAGTCGGCGAATAATGTCGGTTGTGAAGCTTTCACTCGGGTCAGCCTTTGCAACTTCGGCAACCCATTCAGCATGTTCAGGATACATGGCTTTGACCCGTGCGCCTGTGGCAAGCGAATCCTTGGCCAGATACAAACGCCCGCCGGCATTCTGGGTCATTTCTTCAAGCCGCCCGATCAGCAAAGCCGCCTGTGCGCGGTTCGGGAAATCGACGGCAAGCGTATAGCCTTCCATCGGGAAGGACATGTATCCGCCCCGCCCAGGCCCCATGCGTTTCAAAACTGCGAGGGGCGAAGCAAGACCGGAATTGGCAATGGTTTTCAGCATTTCGCGCAAAGCTTCGGTTTGATCCAGCGGCACCACGCACTGAAACTGATGGAACCCGCGCTTGCCGTAGAGCCTGTTCCAGTCGTGTATCTTGTCCAGCGGAAAGAAAAATTCGTTGATTGGTTTGACCGATGTGCGGCCGCGTGCCGGAACGCGGCCGTAATAGGTGCGATTGAAAAGTTTCACTACCGGTTTTGACAGCGCAAAATGTGGGGCATTCATGGGGACTGACCTGGCCCGTTTGGGGGCCGGCATCAGGCCTGATCCAGTTTCCCCTTCCTCGAGAATCCCGCGCCCCAGGTTTTCACCACGCGCGGTGGCATCAATCCAGCCAACGGTATAGGTCGCGGTAGAATCGTCCAGAAGGCCGATAAACGCATCAAAGTTTTCGGCGCGCCGTTCCGTCACCATCATGACGTCACCCTTGCAGGGTATCATCTTCAGTTTGGCCGACAGAATGATCCCGGTCTGCCCCAATCCTGCGACCGTTGCGCGAAACAAACGGGCTGAACGGCTGGGACTGATGATCTGGCGTTTGCTGCCGTTCAGGATTGTCATGCTCAGCACGTGCTGGCCAAACGTTCCGATCCCGTGATGGTTTTTGCCATGCACGTCGTTGGCGATGCAGCCTGCCACCGTGGCAAACCCCGTGCCCGGCATAACGGCCGGCAACCAGCCCCGTGGTGCAAATATCCTCGCCAACTCACCAATCTGGCAGCCGCCTTCCACTTCCAGAACACCGGTTTCTTCGTCAAACCCCAGAATGCGGTTCATACGGCTCATATCGATTACATGGCCGCCGTCGTTCAGCGGGGTATCGCCGTAGGATCGCCGCATACCGACTGCTGGCGAAGGCGTTGCCCGTATGACATCTTCAAGGGTGGATGCCCGCTCGGGGCGGGCAACCTGTTCTTCGGCCCAATGGACGCGGCCCCAGCCGCTGTTTTTTTCGGTTTTCCAGCGCATCTTAGTCCTTCCTGGAATAACGTTCAGCAATCGGGAATACAGCCAAGCCGATCAGGATGGCAAACCAGAGTGTCGTCACGCGGATGATGACTGTTGCAGGCAGGCTGATTTCCAAGGGCACGCCCTCCATTGCCAAAAGGGCAACAATGGCCGCTTCAGCCCCCCCGACACCGCCGGGCGCGCCGGTTAAACCACCGGCAAGCGTGGCGAAAACAAAGATGGCAACCGCTTTGAAAAAGCCGATATCAGCCCCCATCCAGTTCAATAACAGATCAAAGGCATAGCCTTCGGCGCTCCAGCCGATCAGCCCCAGTGCAAGGGCCGGAATCATGACGTCGGGGCTTGAAAAGTGTTTCAGTGATCGGGCGGCACCGCGAAAACGTGCAAACAAGCGAGGTGCTTTGCCCGTCAATCGGTAAGAGAAGGTGACAAGCCCGGCAAGCAGACGCGGGCGCGTTGCGACCACCGCTGCGGCCAGCGCCAGAAACGTCACGGGCAGTGCTCCGGCAATGCCCGCCGCAGACATCGAAACCGACAGTCCCAGAATCAAGGCCATCGAGGCCAGGTCTGATGCCCGGTCCATCAGAACCAGAGGGGCCGTGCGCTCGAACGACCAACCTGTTTCGCGCCGTAGCCAGCGCATTCGAACGAGCTCGCCGACGCGGCCGGGCGTAACGCTCATGGCGAACCCGCCCAGAAAATGCCGGAGGTCCTGCAGCATATGGGTTGGCAGCCCCAGTTTCCGGGTAAACAAATGCCACCGCATTCCCCGGAAAAAGTAGTTGATCAGCGAAAGTCCCAGAAGAATCAGAAACTGCCAGAGTGAAAGCCTGGAAAGCTGAGCACGGGTCTCTTCCCAGCCAACGGTTGCAGCCATGGCCAAAAGGCCGGCCAGAACAAGGGCGGACAGACCGGCAAGTGTCAGAATATCGCGCCAACGCCGCTCTGCGCGTGCTGGCGATGCCAGATTCAGATCCGGCTGTTTGGGTCGCTGGTTTGTGCTGCTCATGGTCATTGCCCGTCGCTTAGCGACAAATCTGGGCAAGAATATGAAGCTGTATCGAAATAGAGAACAGTAAATTGCCCGATTTGCGGCAATTTTCGGAAAACGGGCCATATGGCGCCGATTTGCGCCGCTTATGTTGCCTTAAAACCGCATCACACAAGCGCAGCCTCTGTGGCTGCGGCGATGTCGTCATGGCTTACGCCAGGGGCAAGTTCGATGACATGCAGGCCTTTGTGTTCGACATCCAGCACGCCAAGGTTGGTGATAATCCTGTCCACAACGGCCTTTCCGGTCAGCGGAAGCGTACATTCGCGCAGCAGTTTGCTCTCGCCCTTTTTGTTGGTGTGATCCATGACGACAACAACCCGGCGCACACCGGCCACCAGATCCATGGCGCCGCCCATACCCTTGACCAGTTTCCCGGGGATCATCCAATTGGCCAGATCACCTTTTTCGCTGACTTCCATCGCCCCGAGAATGGCCATGGCAATCTTGCCGCCGCGAATCATGGCAAAGGATTCGGAACTGTCGAAATAGGCGGTCTGCGGCAATTGGGTGATGGTCTGTTTGCCGGCATTGATCAGGTCGGCGTCAATTTCATCTTCGGTCGGGAAAGGGCCCATGCCCAGCATGCCATTTTCCGACTGCAGGGTAACCTCGATCCCGTCGGGAATATAATTGGAGACCAGTGTCGGAATGCCGATGCCAAGGTTCACATACATGCCGTCTTCCAGTTCCTGTGCCGCGCGGGCGGCCATCTGATTGCGATCCCAGGGCATGGTCAGGCTCCTTTCTTTTTGGATTTTTCGGCCGCCCGCAAATTCGAAAGCGCTATGATTTCGGCGCCCTCCAACTCAACCATCATTTCTGCGAGCTTCAAAGTCATGGGGACATGTTCGTGGGCGTTTTCGGGGCCGAATATATCCAGCACTTGCCGGCGTGCGCGATGGACATATTGCGTGACCCGCGCCTCGATCTGATCGGCAAGCTTTTCTCTTGCAACTTTTTTCATCGGTTCCTCCGCTCAGCTTTCCCGGATCGTGCGCTGTTCAATCCGTTTCTCGTGCTCGCCTTGTATCAGGCGATGCACATAGATACCCGGTACATGAATGCAATCGGGATCCAGACTGCCGGTCGGGACGATTTCCTCGACCTCGGCCACACAGACCTTGCCGCATTTGGCCGCAGCCGGGTTGAAATTCCGCGCCGTTTTTCGAAAAACCAGATTACCGGTTTCATCGGCTTTCCAGGCTTTGACAATTGACAGGTCAGCAACGATACCACGTTCCAGAATATAGGTTTCCCCGTCGAATTCCTTATGTTCCTTGCCTTCCGCTATAACGGTGCCAACGCCGGTTTTCGTGTAGAATCCGGGGATACCTGCGCCGCCTGCGCGCATCCGCTCAGCCAACGTTCCCTGTGGCGTGAACTCCAGTTCCAATTCGCCAGATAAAAACTGCCGCATGAATTCGGCATTCTCGCCCACATATGATGAGATCATTTTCCTGACCTGTTTTGTCTGAAGCAGGATGCCGATTCCAAAGTCATCCACGCCGGCATTGTTGGACGCAAAAACAAGGTCCTTTGTCCCCGCATCCCGAATGGCATTGATCAACAGCTCCGGAATTCCGCAGAGACCAAATCCGCCAGAGGCAATAAACATGCCGTCATGCAAAAGCCCGTTCAAAGCCTCGGCTGCCGAGCCATAAACTTTTTTCATGATCGCTCCCCTGAATGATCTCACTTGCAACGATCTGCCACCAAGGCAAGGGGAAAGTCAATCAACTGTGGCAGCGCAACGCCCGGTCAGGCGCTTTTCTTTGCAGGTTTTCCCCCGGCCGCCTTTTTCGCTGTGCGTTTTCTTGTCGTGGCCTTTTTCCGACCGCCCTTTTTGGCGGCTTTTTCTGCAATCAGCTCGACGGCCTGTTCCAGCGTGACGGATTCCGGCGCCATGTCTTTCGGCAGGGTTGCGTTTATCTTGCCCCATTTCACATAGGGGCCGTATTTGCCGTCCATCACATTGACGGCCCCGCCTTCTGCAGGATGTTCGCCAAGCTCACGCAGTGGTTTTGCCGCAGCCCCGCGCCCGCCTTTGGCCGCCTTCTGCGCCAGAACTTCGACGGCGCGGTTCATGCCGATGGTAAAGACCTCGTCAACATCCGAAATATTGGCATAGATCCTTCCGTGCTTCACATATGGGCCGTAACGGCCAATGCTGGCCTCAACCATTTCCCCGTCGTCAGGGTGGGGGCCGATCTCGCGCGGCAGGGACAGCAGCATCAGCGCTTTCTCCAAATCCACGTCATCGGGCGCCCAGCCTTTTGGCAGGCTGGCCCGTGGAGGCTTTGGATTTTCTTCTGTGGCTTCGCCGCGTTGCACATACGGTCCAAAGCGGCCTTTGCGCAACGTTATGGGGAGGCCGTTTGCATCCTTGCCCAGTAGTTTACCATCCGGGCCGATTTCATCGTTTTCAGTTCCGGGCGGTCCAAAGGGGCGCGTATAACGACATTCCGGATAGTTGGAGCAGCCGATGAAAGCGCCGCCAGAGCGGGCGGTACGCATCGAAAGGCGCCCCTTGCCGCAGTTGGGGCATAAACGCGGGTCTGTTCCATCCTCTTTCGGTGGAAACAGATGCGGCTCCAGCACTTCGTTTATCTTTTCCAGAACCTCGGTAATACGCAGATCCGAGGTTTCGGCGATGGCGGCCGAAAAATCGCGCCAGAACCGCCGCAGCACTTCCTTGTAATCCTCATTCCCCGCGGAAATCTCGTCCAGCTCATTTTCAAGGTTGGCGGTAAATTCATAGCCGACGTACTGCCGGAAGTAGTTCAGCAGAAAAACGGTAACCAGCCGGCCTTTGTCTTCCGGGATCAGCCGGTTTTTTTCCTTGCGGACATAGCCGCGGTCCTGGATGGTTGTCACCACGCTGGCGTAGGTTGAGGGCCGGCCTATCCCCAGTTCCTCCATGCGTTTGACAAGTGTTGCCTCGGTATAGCGGGGGGGCGGTTGGGTGAAATGCTGTTCCGGGGTTGTGGCTTTCTTTTCGGTCGGCTCGCCCTCGAAAACCTGTGGCAGGGTCTTGTCATCGTCGTCAACCACGGCGTCATCGCGCCCTTCGGTGTAGACCTTCATGAACCCATCAAACAGGATAACCTGTCCGGTGGCACGCAAAACAACCTGTCCGTCGTCGCTGCCGATATCAACGGTCGTGCGCTCCAGCCTGGCGGCCGCCATCTGGCTGGCCAGTGTGCGCTTCCAGATCAGATCGTACAGTTTACGCTGGTCGGGTTCCAGCCTGGCCAGTTTTCCTGCATCCTGGCTCATATTCGTTGGGCGGATGCATTCGTGGGCTTCCTGCGCGTTCTTGGCCTTGTTTTTATACATGCGCGGTGACTTCGGAACGTAGGAGTCACCATAACGCGATTTTATTTCTTCGCGCGCGGCCATCACCGCTTCGGGGGCCATGTCGATGCCATCGGTCCGCATGTAGGTTATGTATCCGGCTTCGTACAGCCTCTGGGCCGTGCTCATGGTCTGACGTGCGCCAAAACCGAATTTTCGGCTGGCCTCCTGCTGAAGTGTTGACGTCATGAAAGGCGCAGACGGGTTGCGGCTGGCCGGTTTGGATTCGACTTTCTGCACGGTCAGGTCGCGTGATTGTACAGCCTGTACAGCCATTTCCGCAGCCGTGCTGTTTTCCAGATCGAATTTGTCCAGTTTTTTGCCGGCAAGGTGGGTCAACCTTGCTTCAAGCGTCTGGCCGCGTGGGGTGACCAACTGCGCCTTTACACTCCAGTACTCACGCGGCTTGAAAACCTCGATTTCCATTTCGCGTTCAACGATGAGGCGCAGGCAGACAGATTGCACGCGGCCTGCCGATTTTGCGCCGGGCAGCTTGCGCCACAAAACCGGCGACAGATTGAAGCCGACAAGATAATCCAGTGCGCGGCGGGCAAGGTAGGCATCAACCAGAGGCGCATCCACCTGACGTGGGTTTTTCATGGCCTCGGTCACCGCTGATTTGGTAATGGCGTTGAATACAACCCTGCTGACCGGGGTATCCTTTTTGATGGCTTTGCGTTTGCGCAGGGCTTCTTCCAGGTGCCAGCTGATGGCTTCGCCCTCTCGATCGGGGTCGGTTGCGAGGATGAGTTCATTGTCATCCTTCAAGGCGTCGGCAATGGCTTTGACATGCTTGCGGCTGTCGGCGCCAATCTCCCATTTCATTGCAAAATCATGCTCGGGGTCGACAGAACCGTCTTTTGGGGGCAGGTCGCGCACATGCCCGTAGGACGCCAGAACAGTGTAGTCATCCCCCAGATACTTGTTGATGGTTTTGGCTTTTGCCGGGGATTCGACGACGACAACGGGCATGAAATTCCTCTCGACTCACACAGAAGCTCTGGCGGCGCAAAATGCGCGGCGATGCCTGGGAATGTCAATGGCGTTGGTTTGACATGTGTATTCTCTGGAAAATAACGTTAGGCTTATCAATGCCGTGCCAGCGATTTGTTTTTCTGGTTTTGCCCGCTTTTGCAGGCATGAGGGTCGGAATCAGGCCTTGCAAAGCATGCCACCGGGTACACGGGTAATTTTTCCTTCGAGTTCCAGCGCCACAACTTCCGGAGAAACCTTGCGCGCCGGCAGGTCCAGATCACGGATCAGCTGGTCTTCGGCCAGCGGGCTGGGGCCAAGACGCTGCAGGATCTCATTGTGCAGATTGTTCATGTCGCGCAGTTTGCGCCTGGGCGGGCTTTCCGGGGCCGCAGCAGGGGCAGGGGGGGCCGCCGGCACTTGTTCCACATGGGGGGTCGGAGGGGCGGCAGGTTCTGCGATCGCCTCCATGACATCTGCGGCGCTGCGCACCAGCGTGGCCCCGTCCCTTATCAGCATGTTGGTTCCCGAGGCGCGCCCGTCAAAGGGATGTCCGGGCACCGCCAGAACCTCGCGCCCCTGATCAAGCGCGTTGCGGGCCGTGATCAGGCTGCCGGATCGGGCGGCGGCCTCGATCACCACAACAGCTTTTGAGAGCCCGGAAATGATGCGGTTGCGTTTGGGAAAGTGGCGGGCCTGCGGCTGAAGGCCGATCGGATCTTCGGACAGGCGCAAGCCTTGTTTGGCGATACTGTCGGCAAGTGCCGTGTTTTCAACCGGATAGATCACATCAACCCCGCCGGCCTGAACCGCAATCGTTCCCCCGGGCAAGGCCGCAGTATGCGCAGCCGTATCAACGCCGCGTGCAAGCCCGGAAACCACGACCATGCCTTTTGCCGCCAGGTCCGCGGCCATTTTGCGCGCCATCCGGGTGCCCAGGGATGACGCGTTGCGCGCGCCGACCAACGCCACCATCGGGCGCTGAAGCAGGGAAATGTCGCCAATGGCCCACAGGACAGGTGGCGGATCCGGTATTTCGGTCAGCGCTTTGGGATAGGTGGCTTCGCCATAGCAGATCAAGCGGGCGCCGGCCTTTCTTGCGGCCTGCATTTCCTTGCGGATCACCGGCAGCGGGCAGGTTTCATAGCCTGACACGCCTGCGGCATGCGCCACATGCGGCAGGGCGGTGAGTGCCGCGTCGGCGCTGCCGTGTTCGTGCATCAGGCGAAAGAATGTCGTCACGCCAACCCGGCGAGAGCGCAAGAGACGAAGCCAGGACAACCGCTCTTCTTCCGTGGTGGGTGGGGTGAGGGTCTGGGTAGAAGAAAACAAATCTGCCGCCATCATAGCTCCGTCTCTTGTCGGGAATCACTATGGCCCTGCTATGGTTAACGAGTGATGAACGCGGATATTCCGCCCCTATGTCCGGGCGGCCTTGGTCAACGGTTTTCGCAACTCAAGGCACTCCAGAAGAAACGGCTCTGCCAGCGTGTCCAGCGGCACCGGCTGTACCGCGTCCCCGGCCCAGCCCTGGCGGGTGTAAAAGGCGATTGCCCGCGCATTCTGCGGAATGACATGGAGCTTTGCCTCATCCACCCCGCGCGCCGCCAAGCGTTTTTCGGCCTCGGACAAAAGCGCGGCCGCAACGCCGCTGCCCCGCACCGAGGGGGCGGTATATATCTGATAAATCTCATCTTTCTTGATAATGCAAAATCCGGTCGGCGCCCCGACAGGGCCAATGACACAAGTCTCGGCCAGAAAATCACCCAGCCGAACGGCAAAGCTCTCACGGTCGCGCAGCGCAGTCAGTTCGGGCGGAACATGGGCGGCGTGGGCCTCGTGCCAACCCGCATGCCAGATATCGGCAAGCGCCTCCAGATCATCCTGCGTGGCGGGGCGGGGCTGTGGCAAATCGGGGGCCTCCAACGTGGTTTTCAACTGCTCTTTTACCCTGCTCACAACACGATTGCCATCCTTGATCATCCCTTTGGAAACCATCTCCTGATGCAGAACCGTGGCCATATCCTGATTGACGTTGAGCACGGTGCGCAGCATGTCGGGGGTGCAGGTCTTGTGCAGTTTCATCAGGTAATCGGCCCAGGAACTGGCCCCGGCGGGAATGACCACGCCCCCCGCCACAGGGGCAGCGGCAGAGGCGGTTGAAACGGCCCCGGCCATGGCGCGGGCGGGCAGGGCGGGGGCGGCGAATAGCGCGGCGAGGCGCTGGGTAAACTGGCGTCTGTTCATAAGGTCAATATAGCGCGCGCAACCAGAATTGCGAGTGGTTCGCAACAAAAAACCGGTTTTTGACGGTCTGACCGGCGTATGATTTGCGTCGGGTTTGCGTATGGCAAAAATCAGCGCCACCGGCCTTGCAGCACCCATGCGGGTGGCGCATTGTTGGGGGGTATTGATGGGCAAGGAATTCAAGAGTGGCCGAGAAACTGACAGACCCGAACAAAGCGGCGCATGAAATTATCCAGGTGCTGGAAGACGGCGACGCGATCCGCAATGACGGGGTGCGGTTGACGGCGGCGAACAAGAACCCGTGGTATGTGCTGGCGACGATTTATGGCGAGCAGCCGGATTGGGCCATCGCTTGGAAGCATGACAAACAGCTTGCGGCGAAAAACCGGCGAGCTTGGAACGGCTGGTTTTGTGACGGTTTGAGCGAGGCGGACCGTGCGGATCGAGCGCAAAAGACGGGGTTAATGCCAGATGATCTGAAACCGTTAAGCAAGGATGAGTTGGCCGAGATCAAAAAACGCTTTGCCGCGCGCATGGGCAGGGGTGCGAAACTGCCGCTAAAAGATAAGGATATCAACTTTTCAGAGGTCTTTTTCTCGAAATTTGTTTGCTTTGAAAAATTTGTTTTCGAAAATAAAAGCAATTTCCACTCAGCAACTTTCAATCGCACAGCTGATTTTTGCTCTTCTGTTTTTATGAAGGAGGCCTATTTCAGGCGCGCATTTTTCAAGAGCCATGCGGGTTTTGCTTCTGTAACATTCAATAACTATGCGGGCTTCCGCTCGGCGCATTTTTGCGAAGAAGCGTCTTTCAAATGGTACAAAGATCGAGAAAATAATAAAGCGGCAAATCCGGTTAGATTTTTCGGCATTGCCGAATTCAGTTCCGCCAAGTTTCAATCGTCCACCCGATTTGATGACGCAAAATTTCTGACCCGTGTGCCACAATTTCATGCGGCGAAGCTGTATGATGACACTGTATTCCCAACCCCTGACAACTATACCGACAACTGGCCGCCGCTAAAGGGCAAAGACGTCATGCCCGCCACCGACCAGAAACGCGCCTACAACCGGTTGCGGCTGTTCATGAACCGGTCTTTGCAGATCGACGAGGAGCAGTTTTTCCACCGGCAGGAGATGCGGTGCAAGATGGCCCTGGCTGACTGGTGGCACAAGCCGTTTTACTGGCTTTATGCCTGGCTGTCGGATTACGGCAATTCGGTCTGGCGACCTATGGCGTGGATGATTGCGGTGATGCTGTCCGGCGCATTGTTCATGCTGTGGTGGCAGGGGGCGTTTACTTTTTTGCCCAGGGAATCCTCGGGGTTTGACTGGACGCTGGGGCTGCTGGGCGAGGATGACCCATGGGCCAAGCTGCGCGAGGCGTTCGGGTGGAGCATTTCCAACACGCTGCCGTTTCTGGGGTTTGGTAAGCTGTATTACGGCGAATTGGCCAAGGATCTGGCGTGGCCTTTGAAGGTGGTTGGCGGGGTGCAGACGTTGCTGGGCTATGTCCTGCTGTTTTTCCTTGGCCTTGGCCTGCGCAACAGGTTCCGGTTGCGGTAAATAACAACCCCGGTCATTTTGCAAAAATGATAGCGCCCGACCTCCCCCAGGAGGGCGCTTTTGCCAGGTTTCGAATTATTGGAACGTTGCGGGTTTTGGGGCGTTGGTTTGCCAAGCAATCGTATCGACGCCCCCCTAGGTCGGGCGCTATCATTTTTGCAAAATTCAGCCCGCGCCGCCCACGGTCAAGCCACCGATCAGCAGCGTGGGCTGGCCCACGCCCACGGGCACCCATTGCCCGGCCTTGCCGCAATTGCCGATGCCGGGGTCCAGCGCCATGTCGTTGCCGATGGCGCGGATCTGTTTCATCGCGGCGGGGCCGTCGCCGATCAGGGTGGCGCCTTTGACGGGGCTGCCGATTTTGCCGTTCTGCACGCGGTAGGCCTCGGTGCAACTGAACACGAATTTGCCGTTGGTGATATCGACCTGACCGCCGCCGAAACCGACCGCATAGATGCCGTCTTTCAACTCGGCGATGATGTCTTTCGGATCCGTATCTCCGCCCTGCATGATGGTGTTGGTCATGCGTGGCATCGGCGCATGGGCGTAAGATTCGCGCCGGCCGTTGCCGGTGGGGGCGACGCCCATCAGGCGGGCGTTCTGGCGGTCTTGCATATAGCCCACCAGAATGCCGTCCTCGATCAGCACATTGCGCGCGCTGGGGGTGCCTTCGTCGTCAAAGCTGATGGATCCGCGCCGGTCGGGGATGGTGCCGTCATCCACCACGGTGACGCCGCGGGCGGCGACCTGCTGGCCGATCAACCCGGTAAAGGCCGAGGATCCCTTGCGGTTGAAGTCACCCTCAAGCCCGTGGCCGACGGCCTCGTGCAGCAGGATGCCGGGCCAGCCGCTGCCCAGCACCACATCCATCTGTCCGGCGGGGGCGGGGACGGCCTCGAGATTGACCAGAGCGATGCGCAGGGCCTCGCGGGCGACCCCCTGCCAGTGATCGCGATTGATAAGAGAGGCGAGGCCAAAGCGGCCGCCACCCCCCATGGAGCCGCTTTCGCGCCGGCCGTTTTCCTCGACGATCACCGATATGTTGACCCGTGACATCGGCCGACTGTCATGCAGATGCGTGCCCTCGGGGCGCAGGATTTCGACCTCTTGCAGCGAGGCGGCGATGGTGGCGGAGACCTGCACCACCCGCGGATCCAGGGCGCGGGCGAAGGCGTCGATCTCGGCCAGGGTCTCGAGCTTGAGGCCAAAGCTGGCGTCCTGCATCGGGTTGAGATCGCCGTAGAGGCGCCGGTTGGTGGGGGCGGGGGCCTCGGCGAGGGTGCCGCCGCCGGCGCCCACCGCCAGGCGCGCGGTTTTCACGGCGCGTTTCAGGGCGGCTTCGCTGATCTCGGTGGAATGGGCATAGCCAGCGGTTTCACCGTTGACCGCGCGCAGGCCGAACCCCTCGGCGGCATCAAAGCTGGCGTTCTTCAGGTGGCCGTCATCAAACACCAGCGCCTCGGAGCGGCGCCGTTCGACAAACAGTTCCCCGTCGTCGGCCCCATCGGTGGCCCGGCGCAGAAGATCGAGCGCGGTGTCGCGATCAAGAGAGGTTTCAAAGGGTCGAAATCCGGTATCGGGCATGGGGGCTCCGGTTTGGCTGGTATTGCGATGGCGTGCGGGGCGGCAACTCTGCCACGTCCGAAACGAAGGGTCTCTGTCGGATATAGGGGGTTCTTTAGCCGGGTGAAAGGGTGCGGGCGAAGGGGGCATGTGGGGTGGACAGAATATTCCCGGTCTGTGGCGGGGATATTCATGAACAGGGATCAGCCCGCTGCCGGCCGCGGTTTCTCCGACTTTGCCGGGGCACACTGATTCTGCCGTGATTCTGCCGTTTGCGGCTTTGCAGGTCAGAGGTATGCGGATGGTGCGCGGATTTATGTATCCTCAAATCCAAGTTTTCGTGACAAAATCACAAAAAAGACCTTTTGCCGCCTTTCTGGCGCTTGTCACATTCAAATTTATATGATTTCAAATCAACGGGAAACAACGGGAAGGTCCTGACACGAAACAGGGCGCCCTGAAAGGCGGAGCAACCGCCAATTACGAACAGGAAGTGGATATGAAGATTTTCACCAAGATTTCAGGCCTGTGGGCCGCAATGCTGGCGATGGTGCTGGTTGGGTTCATGCCAATGGCGGCGCTGGCGCAGGACAGCCTGCAAGGGCTGGAGCGGGTCGGCAAGGCCGTGAACGGGAAAATGGGGTTTCAGCCGGCAGCAACGGAAATCGCCCGCGATGTCCATTGGCTGGATGGCATGATCCTGAACGTCATTACGGTGATTGTGGTTCTGGTGAGCGTTCTGCTGCTGATCGTCATTTTCCGCTACAACACCAAAACCAACAAGGAGCCAAAAACATTTACCCATAATGCGCCGCTGGAGATTGCCTGGACGTTGGGGCCGGTTATCATCCTGGTGATTATTGGCGCGTTCTCGTTGCCGGTTCTGTTCAAGCAGCAGGAAATTCCCGAAGCGGACCTGACGATCAAGGTTACCGGAAACCAGTGGTTCTGGAGCTATGAATATGTGGATGACGGCATAGAATTCGATAGCTTGCTGCTGGCCAGGGATGAATTGGCCGACTACGGCTATCAGCCGGACGAATACCTGCTGGCGGCCGATAATGCGGTGGTGGTTCCGGTTGGAAAAATCGTCGTGATGCAGGTCACGGGATCAGACGTTATTCACAGCTGGGCCATGCCGGCCTTTGGCGTGAAACAGGATGGTGTGCCGGGCCGGCTGGCGGAACTTTGGTTCGCGGTTGAAAAGGAAGGCGTCTATTTCGGCCAGTGTTCCGAGCTGTGCGGCAAGGATCACGCCTATATGCCGATTGTTGTGAAAGCCGTCAGCCAGGAAAAATACGACGAATGGCTGAAGGGCGCGAAGGAAGAGTTTGCTGCGGCAGAACCGGCCGCGCGCGCTGTTCAGGTTGCATCAAACAATTGAGTCCGGCGGTCTTGCCGGTGTCTGCCTTGCAGACCGGCTCTGGGAGGAGCGGATGAGCGACACAAGTATCAGAATTGACACGCAGGAGGCCGGGTTTGGCGATTATTTCGCCTTGCTCAAGCCGCGTGTCATGTCGCTTGTGGTGTTTACCGCACTGGTCGGCGTGCTGGTGGCACCGGTGCCGGTGCACCCGTTTGTCGTCTTTGCGTCGGTGCTGTTCATTGCCATTGGCGGCGGCGCCTCGGGGGCGCTGAACATGTGGTTTGATGCGGATATAGATGCGCAGATGAAGCGCACCCGCAACCGGCCGGTTCCCGCGGGGCGGGTGACGCAGGACGAAGCCTTTGCCATAGGGATAACCCTGTCGGCGATGGCGGTTGTCATGCTGGGGCTGGCGGCAAATTTCGTGGCGGCCGGGCTGCTGGCTTTTACCATCTTTTTCTATGTGGTGATCTATACCATGTGGCTGAAACGCTGGACGCCGCATAACATCGTCATTGGCGGTGCCGCCGGGGCCTTTCCGCCGATGATCGGCTGGGCGGTGGCGACCGGCGGCATCAGCCTGGAAAGCGTTCTGATGTTTTCGGTGATCTTCATGTGGACCCCGCCGCATTTCTGGGCGTTGTGCCTGTTCATGAACAATGATTACACCAAGGCCGGGGTGCCGATGCTGACGGTCACACACGGGCGGCGGGTGACGCGGGCGCATATTCTGGCCTATACGCTGTTGCTGGCGCCGCTGGCTGTCGGGGCTGGTTTCACCCCGATTGGCGGGCCGTTCTATCTGGCGGTGTCAGTCATACTGAACCTGTGGTTCATCAAAGGCGCCCTTGCGCTGTGGCGCAGGGATGAAAATCAGGCCGAAGCGGACGGCTATCGCGCCGAGAAGTCTTTCTTCCGGTTTTCGCTGCTCTATCTGTTTCTGCATTTCACGGCCCTGCTGGTGGAAGCCCTGCTGCACAATTTTGGCATTGGAGCACTGTGATGGGACTGGCGCGCGAACATGACATGCACAAGCGCCGTTTTGGCCGCAACCTGGGGGTCGGGCTGGTTCTGGCGGCTTTTGTGGCGATCGTTTTCGGGCTGACCCTGGTCAAGACCAAACGCGGCCAGAACATGGAAAGCTATGAGCATGTCCGCCCGGCTGAACAGGATTTGTCCAAATGAAGCGGCTGCGTGACATGGATCCGAACCAGCGCACGGTGGTGATGACCGTGGGCGTTGTTTTGCTGATGGGGTCTCTGGCCTGGGCGGCGGTGCCGTTTTACAACTGGTTCTGCAAGGTGACCGGATTTGGCGGCACCACGGCCGTTGCCGAAGCGGGGTCGGACACGATCCTGGAGCGCACCATAAAGGTGCGGTTCGACGGCAATGTCGAGCGCGGCATGCCATGGAAGTTCAAGCCGGTTGTCCGCGAAATGGAACTGCGCATCGGCGAAACGGGGCTGGCGTATTTTGAGGCGTACAACCCGACAGACAAACGCATCACCGGGTCTGCCAGCTATAATGTGTTTCCGTATTCTGCCGGCGGATATTTCAACAAGATCGCATGTTTTTGCTTTACGGAGCAGACGCTTGAACCTGGTGAGCGGGTGCAAATGCCGGTGTCGTTTTACGTGGATCCGGACATCGTGAATGACGAAGACGCGAAATATGTGAAACACATCACGTTGTCCTATACCTTTCATACCGTGGAAATCGAGGACGTCCCCGAACAGGGGGCGGCAACGACAAAACAAGAAACGGCGGGAACACAGGCGAATCTGTCGCCCCAGCCCGTCAAAACACTCAACTAAGACCAGAACAGGGGTCGCGAATGGCGCATGTAAAAAACCACGACTATCATATTCTCCACCCGTCCATCTATCCGTTCCTGGGGGCGGTTTCAGCCTTTGTCATGCTGTTCGGCGCGGTGCTGTTTTTCCATGACAGCGGCCCCTGGATGCTGCTGATCGGTCTGGCCGGGGTGCTTTACACCATGTATGGCTGGTGGAGTGAGGTGATCCACGAAGCCCGCGACGGCGACCATACCCCGGTTGTGCGCATCGGGCTGCGCTATGGGTTCATCCTGTTCATCATGTCCGAGATCATGTTCTTTTCCGCATGGTTCTGGACCTTCTTCAAACATGCGCTGTATCCGGGCGGGCCGGAACAGCCGGCGATGTACAACAGTTGGCCGCCCGAGGGGATTCACACGTTTGACCCGTGGGGTTTGCCGCTGATCAACACTCTTATCCTGCTGTGCTCGGGCGCTGCCGTGACATGGGCGCACCACGCGCTGGTGCATGAAAACAACCGCAAGGCGGTTATTCAGGGCTTGTCGATCGGCATCGCGCTGGGCCTGTTGTTTACCGTGTTCCAGGCGATCGAATACAGTGAGGCCCCCTTCAGTTTCAGTGGCAACATTTATGGCGCGACCTTCTTTATGGCGACCGGGTTTCACGGGGCGCATGTGATCATCGGCACCATCTTCCTGACTGTCTGCCTGATCCGGGCGATCAAGGGGGATTTCACACCCGAACAGCATGTCGGGTTCGAGGCGGCCGCCTGGTACTGGCACTTTGTGGATGTGGTCTGGCTGTTCCTGTTCGGTGCCATCTACATCTGGGGCAGCTGAGGCCATCATTCGGCAGAAGGGCTTGCCATTGTACGCAATATTTGCTCAAGAAAGTAACTGAGGAGCGCGGGATTGCCCCGCGCTTTTTACATGGAGACCCTGTTGAAGAAACTGATCGCACCTTTGCTGATTGGCCTGGTTGGCGGTGCAATCCTGATTGCGCTGGGCATCTGGCAAATTCAGCGCCTGCACTGGAAGGAAGCCTTGCTGGCGCAAATCGAAAGCCGCATCCATGCCGCGCCGGTTGCGATCCCTGAGGATCCGAAGGCGTCGCGCGATGAATTTCTGGCGGTGCGCATGAGCGGCACGATAGAGTCGCCGGATTTGCAGGTTCTGGCAAGCGTGAAGGGGATCGGCGCCGGCTACCGGATCATCACCGCCTTTGAGACCGATGACGGGCGGCGGGTTTTGCTGGATCGCGGCTTTGTGGCGCTGCCGGCCAAGGATGCGCCGCGCCCGGCGGTGCATGCCACCATCACCGGCAATCTGCGCTGGCCGGACGAGAAAAACGGCAGCACCCCGCCCCGGGATGAGAAACGCAACATCTGGTTTGCGCGCGATTTGCAGGCGATGGCAAAAATTCTGGATACCGAACCGGTGCTGGTGGTGCAGCGGTTCAGTGATGAAACCAGCCCGGTCACCACGCCTTATCCGGTGGATACGAAAGGCATTCCGAACAATCATCTGCAATATGTGGTCACCTGGTTCGGACTGGCGATTGTCTGGCTGGGGATGACAGCGTATTGGTTGTGGCGTATCAGGCGCAAAACGGACTGAAAGCGAAATAACGCAATGCAATATGTTTCCACCCGCGGGCAGGCCCCCGCACTGAATTTCGAAGAGACGATGCTGACGGGGCTGGCGCGCGACGGCGGCTTGTATGTGCCCGAAACCGTGCCGCAAATGTCGCGCGAAAACATCGCCGCCCTGGCCGGGCTTTCGTTTGAGGAAGCGGCGTTTCGCATCATGCGCCCCTTTGTCGGTGACAGCTTTGGCGATTCGGAGTTCGGCGATATCATTACGCGTGCCTATCAGGGATTTGCGCATGAGGCGCGCGCGCCATTGGTACAGCTTGGCGCCAACCATTTTCTGCTGGAGCTGTTCCACGGGCCGACCCTGGCGTTCAAGGATTTCGCCATGCAGCTGATCGGCCAGTTGTTTCAGGCGGCGCTGGCGCGCCGCGGCGAGCGGGTGACGATCGTCGGGGCAACCTCGGGTGATACCGGATCGGCCGCGATCGAGGCGTTTCGTGGGCTGGATGCGGTGGATGTTGTCATCCTGTTTCCACACGGGCGGGTTTCAGAGGTGCAGCGCCGGCAGATGACCACTCCGGACGAATCCAACGTGCATGCCTTTGCCCTGCACGGGGATTTCGACGATTGCCAGGCGCGGCTGAAAGACATGTTCAACGATTTTGCCTTTCGGGATGCTGTGCGTCTGGCCGGTGTCAATTCGATCAACTGGGCCCGCGTGCTGGCACAGGTGGTTTACTATTTTACCAGTGCGGTCAGCCTGGGGGCACCGCACCGGCCGGTCAGCTTTACCGTACCCACGGGAAATTTTGGCGATATTTTTGCCGGATACATTGCCCGTAAAATGGGATTGCCGATTGAAAAGCTGGTGCTTGCCACCAATCAGAATGACATCTTGTATCGCGCCCTGCAAAGCGGCGAATACGCAACGCGCAGGGTCAGGCCCTCGATCAGCCCGTCGATGGATATTCAGGTCAGCTCGAATTTTGAGCGGGTTCTGTTTGATGTTTATGACCGCGAGGGCAACGCGGTGGCGCAACTGATGGATGAGTTGAAAACCAACGGCCGGTTTGCCATCAGTCAGGGCGCGCTGGACCGGCTGCGCGGCATTTTCGAAACCGGCCGCGCAAGCGAGGACGAAACCCGGGCGACAATTGCCGACATCTACCGGCGCACGGGCGAGGTCTTGTGCCCGCATTCCGCAGTTGCGGTGAAGGTGGCGCAAGAGCATCTGGGCGCTGTGCCGATGATCACGCTGGCAACGGCACATCCGGCAAAATTTCCGGACGCAGTGCGGGATGCCTGTGGCCAGGCGCCAGAGTTGCCGCCGCATATGGCCGGGTTGTTTGAAAAGAGGGAACGTGTCACAGAAGTCGACAATGATCTGGGCGCACTGGAAGCCCTGATCCGGGAGCGGATAGCCTGATGACTGTAAAGCTGCACACACTTGCCAACGGAATGCGCGTCGTGACCGAACACATGCCCGGTCTGGAATCGGCCGCGCTGGGGGTCTGGGTGATGGCCGGCGGGCGCCATGAAACCCCGGCGCAGAACGGGGTTGCGCATTTTCTGGAGCATATGGCCTTCAAGGGGACGACAAGCCGCAGTGCGCTTGATATAGCCGAGGCGATCGAGGATGTCGGCGGTTATATCAACGCCTATACCTCACGCGAAATGACCGCCTATTACGCGCGCATTCTGGCAGAGGATGTTGATCTGGCCATGGATGTCATCGCCGATATTCTGCTCAATCCGGTGTTTGACCCGGCCGAAATCGAGGTGGAGCGCGGCGTGATCCTGCAGGAAATCGGCCAGGCGCTGGATACGCCGGATGACGTGGTATTCGACTGGTTGCAGGAACAGGCCTATCCGGATCAGCCGCTGGGCCGCCCCATCCTGGGGCCGGCCGAACGCGTACGCCGTTTTACGCGCGATGACCTGGCCGGTTTTGTTGGTCAGCATTATAACCCCGGACAGATGATTTTGTCGGCTGCAGGCGCGGTGGATCATGATGCGCTGGTGCGGGCAGCAGAGGAACGGTTTGGCCATTTGGCGGCGCAGCCCGTTTCCGTTGTTTCTCCGGCGCGTTTTTCCGGTGGCGAGTATCGTGTGGAAAAAGAGCTGGAGCAGGCGCATTTTGCCTTGGCGCTGGAAGGGCCGGATTACCGGGATCCGGGTGTCTATGCTGCGCAGATCTTTGCGACAGCTCTGGGTGGGGGGATGTCTTCGCGTCTGTTTCAGGAAGTGCGGGAAAAACGCGGGCTTTGTTATACGATCTTTGCGCAGGCCGGCTCATTTTCCGACAGCGGATTGCTGACGATCTATGCCGGCACCAGCGCCGAGCAGATCGGCGAACTGGCCGCCCTGACCATAGACGAGTTGAAACGCGCGGCCGAAGACATGTCCGAGGCGGAACTGGCCCGGGCGCGGGCGCAGATGAAGGCCGGTTTGCTGATGGGGCTGGAAAGCCCGAATGCGCGCGCCGAGCGGATCGCACGCATGGTGGCCATCTGGGGGCGGGTGCCGCCCATTTCCGAAACCGTACAACGGCTGGATGCGGTCGGCCTGCCGGATATGAAGGATTTTGCGGCAAAGCTGGCGGATTCGGGGCGTGCGGCACTGGCACTCTATGGTCCCGTTGCAGACGCGCCTGCGCTGGATGAGCTGCAAAAACGCCTGGTGGCCTGATGTTGCGGCGGTGGCGCAAGATCCGCATTGAAACAGAGCGCATGACGCTGCGGCCGCCGGTCCTGAGTGATTTCGGGGCCTGGTCAGGATTGCGGCGCGACAGTATCGGGTTTCTGACCCCGTGGGAGCCGATCTGGAGCCGCGACCACCTGAGCCGCAAGGCTTTTTCAAACCGGGTGTACTGGGCCCAGCGCTCCATTTCCAACGGGTCGGCCCTGCCACTGTTTCTGATCCATCGCGAAGACCAGATGCTGTTGGGAGCAATCACCCTGGACAATATCCGCCGCGGGCCGTCACAGGCCGGCACGCTGGGCTATTGGATCGGCGCCCCTTTCGCGCGCCAGGGTTATATGCGCGAGGCCATTCAGGCCGTTGTGCACTATGCCTTCGAGTTTCTGGATCTCAGCCGGATCGAGGCGGCCTGCCTGCCGGAAAACGCCGCCTCGCGCGGGGTGCTGGAAAAGACCGGCTTCAAGTATGAAGGCGTTGCACAGGCCTATCTGCAGATCAATGGCCGCTGGCGCAACCATGTACTCTATGCCAATCTGCATCCGGACCGGCGTGGCCGGACGGCGATCGGCTGATTGGAACTGAAATGCTGAACCCGGCAACAGGGGCATTTGAAAACGAACTGCGCGGGCACCTGCCCGACAGGGTTTTTCGACCGCTGACGCCTGCCTATCTGGAAGAACGACGCGGCCGCTACAAAGGGGCCGGCGGGCTGCTGCTGGCCCCTGAAACCACAGAACAGGTCTCGCGCATTGTGCAGGCCTGCAACGCCGCACGGGTGGCGGTCGTGCCCTATGGCGGCGGCACCGGTCTGGTCGGCGGGCAGGTAAAACCGGACCTGCCCGTGCCGGTCATCCTCAGCCTGGAGCGAATGCAGGCCCTGCGCGGTATCTGGCCGGATGAAAACCTGATGGTGGCCGAAGCCGGCATGGTGCTGGAACAGGTGCAGAACCTTGCCGAAGACGCCGGGCGGTTGTTTCCACTCTCGATCGCGTCGGGCGGATCGGCCCGCATCGGCGGGGTGCTTTCCACCAATGCCGGGGGGGTCAATGTACTGCGCTACGGCAATGCCCGCGCCCTGTGCCTGGGGCTGGAGGCAGTGCTGCCGAATGGCGAAATCTGGCACGGGCTGAAACGGCTGCACAAGGATAACACCGGCTATGATCTGCGCGATCTTCTGATCGGGGCCGAAGGTACGCTGGGGGTGATTACGGCTGCGGTTTTGCGGCTGTTTGCGCGCCCGCAGGACGAAGGGGCTGCGCTGATGGTGGTGCCCTCACCCAAGGCGGCCCTGGGGTTGCTGACGATTGCACGCGCGGAGGCAGGGGATATGGTCTCGGCTTTCGAGTTGATTTCGGGGCAGGGGGTGCAGTTCTTGCGCGAAACCATGCCTGACCTGCGCCTGCCCTTTGCGGAGCCGCCCGAATGGATGGTCCTGGTTGATCTGGGCGTGTCAGGCGGGCTGAAGGCGCAGACGCTGCTTGAGCAGATATATCTGAAGGCAGCCGAGGCCGGGCTGACGGAGAACGGGCTGATCGCCCAGTCCGAAACCCAGCGCCGGCAATTCTGGCAGATGCGCGAAACCATTCCCGAGGCCAACAAACGCATCGGCGCGGTTGTCTCAAACGACATCGCCCTGCCATTGGGCGAAATCCCGGCCTTCATCGACGAAATGAGTGCCGAAATCCGGGCCTGTGGCCCGTTTCGGATCAATTGTTTCGGGCATCTCGGCGATGGCAACCTGCATTACAATATCTTTCCCGAAAAGGGCGGCAACCGCAGCACATATGATGACCGGCGCGAGGCCCTGAAAGACATGGTACAGAGGCGCGTGGTGGCCATGGGCGGCACCATCAGCGCCGAGCACGGTATCGGCCGTCTGAAGGTGGCTGATCTGCAGCGCCATGAAAACCCGGCGAAACTGGCGGCCATGCGGGCGATCAAGTCTGCACTCGACCCCAACGGCATCATGAACCCCGGCGTGGTCCTGAGCCAGAGTGTGGCCCCGTAAGCGCTGCACTTGCAGGGCTGCGCCCGGACAGGCTTACCATTTCCAAATGGGCCAAATATCCTCGCCGAAGGCATGAAGCAGGGGGCCGCAGGCACCCAAATCATCCGTCTATGAGCGGGGTTGGGACACCGAGTGCCACCCGAAAGCCCAATCCCCGGCATCCCTGGCGCAGATTGAATGAGTCCGACCCGAGGCAAGCCAGACCCCGTGCCACTGCATTGGACGGGCCGGGCCAGTGTGTTAGCCTTGGCGCATGACAGACCATGCCCCGACACCGGCTGCAAAACCGAAACCGCATGTCTTTGTGACCGGCGGCAGTGGCTATGTGGGGCGCAACCTGCTGCGCCACCTCATCGCCAGCGGCTATCGTGTCACAGCCCTTGCCCGTAGCGAAAACGCTGCCGAAGTTGTCCGCAGGCTGGGGGCCACACCAAAGCGTGGCGATCTTTTGGACAAGGCAGCGCTTGGCGCGGCCATGACAGGGGCGGAACTGTTGGTGCATGCCGCTGCCGACACCAGCCACGGGCGTCCCAGCCGCGCCCAGATCAGAACCAACCTGGAGGGCACACGCAATGTCTGCGAAGCGGCACGCGACACCGGAATCCGGCGTATGCTGCAGCTCAGTACCGAGGCGGTGTTGCTCAGCGGCGCCCCCCTGATCATGGCGGACGAAACCACACCCTATCCACGCCGGTTTGCCGGTGCCTATTCTGAAACCAAGGCCAGGGCCGAGCAGATCGCGCTTGGGTTTTGCGGGGCGGGGCTGGAGGTTGTGGTGATGCGCCCGCGCTTTGTCTGGGGGCGCGATGATACCACGGCCCTGCCGCAGCTGATCGATGCGGCGAGATCCGGCAAGCTCGCCTGGATCGATGGCGGCCATTATCTGACCTCGACAACCCATGTGGCCAATGCCACAGAGGCTATCCGGCTGGTGCTGGAAAAAGGCCGCGCCGGAGAAATTTACCACATAACCGACGAAACCCCGGTGCCGTTTCGCAGCTTTGTTTCCGACATGCTGAAAAGCGCCGGTGTTGTGCCGCCACAAAAAGAGGTGCCGCGCTGGCTGGTCAAACCGGTGGTAAGGGCCACCGATTATCTGGACCGGCTGTCGCGCGGCGTGATCCACGGCCCGATGAGCTGGCAGGAATATGCAACACTCGGGGTTGAGGTGACACTCACTTGTGAAAAGGCGCGCCGGGAACTGGGCTATAAACCGGTGATCAGCATCGAGGAAGGCATGCGGGAACTGGCAGCACGCCGCTAGAGCCCGTCAACCGCAA
>JALSRG010000005.1:0-17500 GCA_026984915.1 Marinosulfonomonas sp.
ATTGGCGCTTCATCTCAACGGCTTGGGGCGCTTGAAAATAGAACCACTATTTCCGGCGCACCCCAAGCCGTTGATATTTCGCGACAATCCCGCCAGCGGTGCAGGGTTTATAGGTCTACGCCCTAGGGTCAACAGGCCCTGGGGGACAAGAAACAGGAAAAAGGCCACCCGGTGATCCGGTGGCCTTTTTTCATACGGCTGATGTGTTTCTGCTGCGGCTCAGCCCTGGCGCGCTTTGAAACGGCGCTGGGTTTTGTTGATCACGTAAACACGGCCCTTGCGGCGCACAATGCGGCAATCACGATGCCGGTTCTTGAGCGAGCGGAGCGAATTCCTGACCTTCATGGGCCTTCTCCTCATTTCGCGGCGCAGTGCGCCAGTTAAAATCCGGATATGGTGGGCACTACTGGGATCGAACCAGTGACCCCTTCGATGTCAACGAAGTGCTCTACCGCTGAGCTAAGCGCCCATATCCGCCGAAACAGTCCTGCCATTTTGCGCCCTGATCTGTTTCGTGTGACCCAAACAAACAGGACGCGGCGTGAACCGCGTCATTCGCTCGGTCTATAAAAGGAGTCGAAGATGTGATCAAGGGCTTTTGGCAAGTTCGTATTTGCGGTAATAGTCGCAAAGAGAAGGAGATGTGCGGATCGTGAAAGCCTATCAATTGCATTTGGCCGAAAACAGGGCCGGAAGTGTTGTATTCGCCTCACCGCACAGCGGATGCGACTATCCGCAGTCTTTCCTCGAATCATCCATTCTGAACGAACATGACATACGCTCTTCGGAAGATGCGTTCGTGGACCGGCTGTTTGCAGATGCGCCGGCCCTGGGAGCCCCTTTGCTGGTGGCCCGATCCCCCCGGGCATTCATTGATCTGAACCGGGGGCGCGAAGAACTGGACCCGGGGCTGATTTCCGGCATACGGCGCCGCATGCAGAACCCGCGTATTGCCTCGGGGCTTGGGGTTATCCCGCGTGTTGTTTCCAACGGCCGGGCCATTTACCGCCGCAAGATCACCCTGGCGGAATCCGAGGCGCGGATCAGGGCGCACTGGGTGCCGTACCACGCGGCGCTGGAGCGGCTGCTGAAAGAAACACGCACAGCCTGTGGCGAGGCGATTCTGATTGATTGCCATTCGATGCCCAGCGAGGCGATCGAAAGCATCCGCACAACCAGCGGAACCACACCGGATGTCGTTCTGGGTGACAGGTATGGATCAGCCGCGCGGCCTGACATTGTCGAACAGATCGAGGCGGCCTTTGCCTCTGCCGGGTTTCAGGTGGCGCGTAACACACCATTTGCCGGGGCTTTTATCGCCCAGCATTACGGACGACCCAGCCGCAACCAGCACGTTGTACAGGTTGAAATCAACCGCGCCCTGTATATGAACGAGGCGGAAATCAGACCGAACAAAAGCTTTGAGAGCTTCCGCGGCATGCTCAATCAGGTGATCGCCCGGATTATTGAAATAGGCGTGCGAAAAAACCGGCTGGCGGCGGAGTAAAGCATTTCGGCTTTTATCTGAAACACATTGCGCTGCCTTGCGCCAATGCTCAAACGCGCAATGTATTACCTTGCGATTCATGGTAAGGCCGAAATGCCATAGGGCAGATCAGCGCTGTTTCAGTTCAGCCCGCCATTTTGCGATGGCCATGGTCAATTTGCTTGATTTTGCAGAGAAATCCGTGTTCAGCAGGTCGGTCGCCCGGTCCTTGTTGCCGCTTGTTGCCATTTCGAGAACCCGGCCGGCGGTCTGATGAAATTCGGCATGCAGGCGGGTTATGACCTCATAGGGTTTACCCGCCTTGGTTTCACTGTCGATGCTGGGGCCGTACAGCCATTTTCCGAACTGACAACAATCGTCACGCCCGGCTGTCGCGGCATCTGTGTCGCTTTTACCGGTATTGACCGCTGTGCGCAGCTTCAGTTTCCACACCCCGTGTGCCCCAAGGGCGTCACGCAATTCACGTTCCATTTGCGCCGTGTCCATTGATACACATCTCCCATTCACTTGTATCTGAAGATCAACGCTAGCATCTGCCGTTTAACACGCATTTAATGGCTAAACTTGTATGTTTTCAGTGAAGTGAGCGGCCCTTTCGGATAGCATCGCGGCCGAATTTTTCCCGGATGAGATCCGTTGCCTTTTCCGCCCGGGCCCGTTTGCCCGCCTGAGGATCCAGCAGATCCCCCGTCGGGTCGGTATCGGTTGCGGTGCTGAGGACGCTGATGCCAACACCGATCAGACGAAAGGGGCCCTTGTCGTCAAGCGTGGCCAGAAGAGTGCGCGCGGTATGGTAAATGCGGTCGGCAATCTGGGTCGGCTCCTGCAGGGTGATGCGGCGGCTGATCTGGCGATGGTCGGCGCGTTTCAGTTTCAGGGTAACGACCTTGCCGGCCAGAGTGCGGGCCTTGGCCCGGTCGGACACCTGTTCGGACAGGCGCCACAGATGGCCGTCCAGAACATCGGCATCGTTGGTATCTGTGTCGAACGTGGTTTCTTTCGAGATGCTTTTTACCGGGTCATCCGCCGAGATCGGTCTTGCATCCTGCCCCCGCGCCAGCGACCACAGCCGTTCGCCCATTGCGCCAAACCGGGCCCTCAGGTCGGCCTTTTCCCAGCGCAGCAGATCAGAAAACCGCCGGATTCCCGCGGCTTCCAAAGCCTGTTGCGTGGCCGGACCCACCCCCCAGATCAGCCGCACGGGTTTGTCGTGCAGGAACGGCGCCGTTTCCGCCTGACCAATCACGGAAAAGCCGCGCGGTTTGTCCAGATCAGAGGCGACCTTGGCCAGAAATTTGTTATGTGACAGGCCGATGGAGCCAGTCAGGCCCAGTTCACTCTGCATGCGTTTGACAAGACGCGCCAGCATGACCGCCGGCGGGGCATGATGCAGTTTTTCGGTGCCGGTCAGATCAAGAAAGGCCTCATCCAGCGACAGGGGTTCAATCGCCGGTGTCAGTTCATCCATCATGGCGCGGATTTCCTTTGACGCCTTTACATAGGCCTGCATGCGCGGGCGGATCACCACGGCCTCGGGGCAGAGTTTGAGCGCCTGAAACATTGGCATGGCCGAGCGAACACCGCGGATGCGCGCGATATAGCAGGCGGTCGAGACCACCCCGCGTTTGCCGCCGCCGATGATGACCGGTTTGTCCCGCAATTCGGGGTTGTCGCGTTTTTCGACCGAGGCATAAAAGGCATCGCAATCCATATGGGCGATGCTGAGCGAAAACAGTTCCGGATGGCTGATGATGCGCGGGCCGTGACACGCCGGGCAGCGGGTTCCGTTCTCAAACGTGGTCAGACAATCGCGGCATAGGGCAGGCATGAGGTGGTCCGCACAGAGGAAAAAATGCTATATGGATTTTATACGGGTTTTGTATGGATTTGGTATGGGTAGTTTTCCGGCAGCGACCAACGGGCAGCGTAACAGGAGGGTAAGCTGATGCATCAGCCGTTTGATGGCGCAAAACTGGCCCTGCTGTCGGGCGGGCGCATTCTGACCATGCTGCGCGATGACAAGCCGGACATTCCCTTTCCCGACATGTGGGATTTGCCCGGCGGTGGCCGCGACCCCGGCGAAAGCCCGCAAGACTGCGTGCTGCGCGAAACCTGGGAAGAGTTCGGCCTGCGGATTGCACCGGAATTGCTGACCTATCGCAAAGCTCACAAGGGCACCTTGCAAGGCCAGGGCGATGTCTGGTTTTTTGCTGTCGTTCTGGCGAATTTCGATCCGGGTCTGGTCCGGTTTGGCGACGAGGGCCAGCGCTGGGAGATGATGGATATAGATACCTTTCTGAACCATCCCAGGGCGGTCAGGCATTTGCAGCAGCATCTGCGGGAGTTCCTGTGTTATGATGACATTGCAACAAGGCCGGCGTAAGACAGACGCGAAACAGAAAACCGCGTGCAGGACCTCCGCCAAAGGCCGGGGTGGTGTGGCCCGCATTCCGGCTGCCCGGCGCCGGTCCGCAGGGACTGCTCTGGCATAAACATCGGTTTCCATTTCGGTGTTGCGCCGCTATCGTGCGGGGAAATGTCATGGAACAGGACAATATTGTGAACAGGATAGGTGACACTGTGAATATTGAAGATCTTTTCAACCAGTTGCTGGGCGGGAACATTGTTTACCTGCTGCTGGCGGCTTTTATCATTATTACCATTTTTGCCGGAGTGCGGATTGTGCCGCAGTCGGAAAAATTCGTGGTGGAGCGGTTTGGCCGTTTGCGGGCTGTGTTGGGGCCGGGGATCAACTTTATCGTGCCGTTTCTGGACCGTGTGCGCCACAAGGTTTCCATTCTGGAGCGCCAGTTGCCAACCGCAGAACAGGATGCGATCACCCGCGACAACGTGCTGGTGCAGGTGGAAACCAGCGTGTTTTACCGCATTCTGGAACCGGAAAAGACCGTCTACCGTATCCGTGATGTGGATGCGGCCATTGCAACCACGGTGGCCGGTATCGTGCGCTCGGGCATTGGTGAAATGGATCTGGACGAGGTGCAGTCCAACCGCGAGCAGTTGATTTCACGCATCAAGGCACAGGTTGCCAATGCAGTGGACGACTGGGGGATCGAGGTGACGCGGGCCGAGATTCTGGATGTCAATCTGGATCAGGCAACGCGCGAGGCGATGTTGCAGCAACTGAACGCCGAACGCGCCCGCCGGGCCCAGGTGACCGAGGCCGAGGGGGCCAAGCGCGCGGTGGAGCTGAATGCCGATGCCGAACTATACGCCGCCGAACAGAGGGCCAAGGCCCGCCGGGTCAGCGCAGATGCCGAAGCCTATGCCACGGAAGTGGTGGCCAAGGCGATCAAGGACAACGGCATAGAAGCGGCCCAGTATCAGGTGGCGCTGAAGCAGGTCGAGGCGCTGGCCGAAGTGGGCCGGGGAGAGGGAAAACAGACGATCCTGTTGCCGTCCAGTGCCCTGGATGCCTTTGGCGAAGCCTTCAACCTGCTGAAGGGCAAAACGTAATGTGGTGGGCAACCTGGTGGGCCTGGATGGCGGCGGCGCTGGTTTTCGCCATTCTCGAAACCATGGCCCCGGTTTTCGTTTTGCTGGGATTTGCCATTGGCGCCATGCTGACCGGACTATTGTTCCTGACCGGATTTGCCGGTACGCAGGGCCAACTGATCCATAGCCTGCCAATCACCCTGGTGGTGTTTGCCGTGCTTTCGCTGGTTGCCTGGCTGATTTTGCACAAAATCTTTCGCACCCGGCATGATAATGTGAAGATTTGGCACAAAGATATCAACGATGACTGATGACCAACCTGAAGGCGCCGGTTTTTCGCCTTCGGCGAGGATATTTGACCCATTTGGAAGGGTGGGTTCGGGTTTGGTTTCCTGACCAGCGTCAGGCTTTGGTTTTCTTTTCAGGGTCGTTCAGCAGGCTTATGGCTTCGCCCTTGACCAGCCAGGAGATGCCAAAGGCCCAGACGCCCAGGCTTTCCAGCCAGAAGATGACAGAGAAAGCATCCAGTTTTTCCTTCAGGCCCTCCGGCAGCAGGGCTGAGTGGATCAGCAGCCCGGCCATTGCGATCAGTAACACAGTGCCGCAGCCATAATAAATGCGATTGCGGCGCAGTTTCTGGGCTGAGGGTGGTTTGTCGGGTTTGGTTTTTGGAAACATCCAGAGGCAGAATACCGCCAGCATCGAAAAGAAGAGAGCAGCGGACATGAGGTGGATGTTGGCGGCCAGCTTCACGCCTGCCAGGCATTGGAAGAAAGTGCAGTCGCGCGGATGGTGCGGCAGGGTCGGGATCAGGGCAACGGCAACGGCGCCGATTCCGGCAGCGCGGGCAACCAGCCTGTCGCTGATCCATTCGCCGGGGTTTTTCCGGTAGCCTTTGTAGGTAAAGAGAAACACGCCGATCGCCGCCATGGAGCCGACAAAGACATCGGACATGGGGGAGTAATAGAAATCACTGATCGAGCTTTCGATCCGGTCGTGCACCAGAATGGCGCCAAAGGCCAAGGCCAGCGGCAGCGCCAGCCCGAGATAGCCCAGACACTGACGAACCGCCAGAAATGACAAGACATATTCGTTGTCTTTGTCCTTGTTCTTGATGTCCGGCATTTGGTGCCCCTGAAATTGACGCAAGGGCATAATACCACATCCTGGGAGGTTCCCCTAATGGCGCTGGAGCGGGGTGTGGTGGTTCAGGGAAGTTCTGAAAGGATGGCGCGCGCTGCGGTCGCCGGATCATCGGCCTGCCAGACCGGGCGCCCGACAACGATGTGATCGGCCCCCGCCTGTATGGCCTGCGCCGGGGTCATGACGCGTTTCTGATCATGCAGGGCTGTACCGGCGGGGCGCACCCCCGGTGTGACGATCAGCTTGCCTTTGGCCTCGGGCAGGGCGCGGATCAGCGCCGCCTCTTGCGGGCTGGCAATGACCCCGTCCGCCCCGTCCGCCAGGGCATTGGCGGCCCGTTCGCGCACCAGATCGGCCAGTTCCCCGGCCCGGATCAGCCCGGCGTCGAGATCTGCGCGGTCAAGTGATGTCAGGAAGGTGACGGCGAGAATTTTCAGATCCGAGCCAGCTTTGCCCTGTGCGGCGGCACGCACCACATGCGGGTCGCCATGCACGGTGAGAAAATCGAGATCAAGCCCCGCCAGCCCCCGCACGGCCTTCTCGATGGTGGCGCCGATGTCAAACAGTTTCAGATCGAGAAAGACGCGTTTGCCAAGCTCGTCCTTCAATTCGCGCGCCAGGGCCAGACCGCCGCCGGTCAGCATTCCCAGGCCGATCTTGTAGAATGAAACGGTGTTGCCGAGCCGCTGAACCAGTTCCAGCCCGGCCAGAACGTCGGGCAGATCAAGGGCAACGATCAGCCGGTCATCATCTTTCACGGGGTCTGGCTTTGCGGGGGCTGGCATTGGCGGCTCTCCTTTGTTTCAGGACTCGATACCGGTCTGCCCGGTGAATGGCAACGCCTAGGGCGCCATCCGGGGTCTCGCGCAAACGTGAAGTCAAGTTATTCGCTTTGACGCTGCTGAATGTTGATGCTGGAGCGGGGATTTGGCCGAGATGCCGATTGTGAAACGGTTTCAACAGAAATGCAGGGAGAATGCGATGTTTTACAAAAGCACCAGCCACGGGCTGTTTGCCACTGTGGCGTTGGTCGGCACAGTGACGATGGGCGCAGGGATAATGGGCGCGGGCGCATCCGCCGCGACGCTGGAAATCACCGTGACCAACACATCCGGCATTGGCGGGTTTGCCATAACCCCGCTGTTGGCGGTGTTTCATGACGGATCCTATGACGCGTTCAATGTCGGGGATGCCGCAAGCCCCGGGTTGGAAAGCCTGGCGGAAACCGGCAACCCATCAGGCCTGCCGGCCGAGATTGCCGCCGCTGACCCATCTGCGGCGAGTGTCGTTATCGCGGCACCTGACAGCGGGCCGCCGACCATCGACCCCGGCGAAACCACAAGCGCGATGATTACTCTGGACGAGACAAGCAACCGCTACCTGAGTTTCCTGGCGATGCTGGTTCCCTCGAATGATACGTTCCTGGGGAATGATGATGCGACAGCCTACGAGATTTTCGACGCCATGGGGGATTTCGTCGGTGACTTCTCGATCGAAGTTTCCGGGCTTTTCCTGTATGATGCCGGGACCGAGGTGAATGATCCGACGGACGGGGCTGCGTTTGTGGCCGGCGTGGATGCCACATTGGGAACGGACGAGGGCGGCACCGTGCATGCGGCAACGTCACTTGCTGCATTTGCCGGGGTTGCGACCCCGCTGGGAACGCTTGACGGCAGCCTGATTGATTTCACGACAACGCCCTCACGTTTCTCACTGGCAACCATATCCATTTCGGCGGTGCCGCCGGCACCGGTTCCGCTGCCGGCCTCGGCCCTGTTGCTGATCGGTTCGATCGGGCTGCTTGGCGGCGTTTCGCGCCGCAAGCGGCGGTTGGCTGGTTAGCCGGCCGGCCACGCACCTGCCAGACCTGTCGCCTGCTGTCTTGGCGGCGGCAGAGGCAGGAGGAGAGTGGCAGAAGATTTACGCGAACAAAGGCCGCCTTTTACGGGCGGTCTTGCCATGTCAGGCCCGCCGCCTGCCGGGTTGCATCAGCCACCAGCGCCATTTTCATTTGCGACATGCGTTGATGTGACTCGGCGGCATCCGGAATTTTGCAGGAGCAGGAAAAGCTGGCAGCGCGGCTGTCCGAAGGGCCGCCCGCGGCAGAATGACGATTGAAAACAATCGTAACCGTGCCTTGCATCCGGGACTGAATCGGATCAGGATGGATGCTCTGAACAGTGATTTTATCGATTTCCATAGTGCACCTGAAAGCGCCCGACCCATTACAGGAATAGGGCAAGCTGAAGCATGAAAGAACTTGGCTTTTCGGGCATGATCGAAAGGGGCAAGTTTTAGGCCTTGAGCGCCTTGAAACCCGTCCCCTGTATCGCCACATCAGGTGCAAGGTCCGAGACCGACAGCGCCGAAAACCGGGTTGTCAAATTTAACGGACGCTTGGAAAAGGAGAATACACATGAACCTAGAGAAGTTCACGGAACGGTCGCGCGGTTTTATTCAGGCCGCCCAGACGATCGCGATGCGGGAGAACCACCAGAAGCTGACCCCGCTGCATCTGCTGAAAGCTTTGCTGGATGATGAACAGGGCCTTGCCGCCAACCTGATCAAACGGTCTGGCGGAGAGCCTGCGGTTGTGCGCGAGGCTGTCGAGCTTGCGCTTGAAAAGATGCCGAAGGTCACCGGTGATACCGGCCAGATTTATATCGACACCCAGACGGCCAAAGTGCTGGACGAGGCAGAAAAGATCGCCACCAAGGCCGGTGACAGCTTTGTGCCGGTCGAGCGGATTCTGACCGCCCTGGCGATTGTCAATTCCGAGGCCAAGAAAGCGCTGGAAGCCGGCGTTGTCACCGCCCAGAACCTGAACAGTGCCATCAATGATCTTCGCAAGGGCCGTACCGCCGACAGCGCCAGTGCCGAGGAAGGCTATGACGCGCTGAAAAAATATGCCCGGGATCTGACCGAGGCCGCCGAGGAAGGCAAGATTGACCCGATTATCGGCCGCGATGAGGAAATTCGCCGGGCGATGCAGGTTCTCAGCCGCCGCACCAAGAACAATCCGGTGCTGATCGGCGAACCCGGTGTTGGTAAAACGGCGATTGCCGAAGGCATGGCCCTGCGCATTGTGAATGGCGATGTGCCGGAAAGCCTGCGCAACAAGAAGATCATGGCGCTGGATATGGGCTCGCTTATTGCCGGCGCGAAATACCGGGGTGAATTCGAAGAGCGCCTGAAGGCGGTTCTGTCGGAAGTGACTGCAGCGGCCGGCGAGATCATCCTGTTCATCGACGAGATGCACACGCTGGTTGGCGCGGGAAAATCCGACGGGGCAATGGACGCCAGCAACCTGCTGAAACCGGCCCTTGCCCGCGGTGAGTTGCATGCCATCGGCGCAACCACGCTGGATGAATACCGCAAGCATGTGGAAAAAGATCCGGCCCTTGCCCGCCGGTTCCAGCCGATCATGATCGAAGAGCCGACCGTCGAGGATACGATCAGTATTCTGCGGGGCATCAAGGACAAGTACGAACTGCACCACGGCGTGCGCATTTCGGATTCGGCCCTGGTGGCGGCGGCAACCCTGAGTGCGCGCTATATCACTGACCGGTTTCTGCCGGACAAGGCGATCGACCTTGTGGACGAAGCTGCCGCGCGTCTGCGGATGGAAGTGGACAGCAAGCCGGAAGAGCTGGATGCGATCGACCGTGAAATCATGCAGAAATCGATCGAGATCGAGGCCCTGCGTCTGGAAAGCGACAAGGCGTCAAAGGAACGGCTGAAGAAGCTTGAAAAGGAACTTTCGGCGCTGATGGAAAAATCAGCCGAAATGACGGCGAAATGGCAGGCCGAACGTGACAAGCTGAACCAGGCCCGCGAGTTGAAAGAGCAACTCGACCAGTCGCGCGCCGAGCTGGAAATTGCCAAGCGTGAGGGTGATCTGACACGCGCCGGGGAACTGGCCTATTCGGTCATTCCCGAGCTTGAAAAGCAACTGGCCGAACTGGAGGCACAGGAACAGGACATGATGGTGGAAGAAACCGTCCGTCCGGAACAGGTTGCCGAAGTGGTCGAGCGCTGGACCGGTATTCCGACATCGCGGATGTTGCAGGGCGAGCGTGAAAAGCTGCTGCACATGGAGGAACAGCTTGGCAAACGGGTGATCGGCCAGAAATCGGCCATTCAGGCCATTTCCAATGCGGTGCGTCGCGCACGGGCCGGTCTGAATGACGAAACCCGGCCGCTGGGCAGCTTTCTGTTTCTCGGCCCGACCGGTGTTGGCAAGACCGAGCTGACAAAGGCAGTGGCCGAGTTTCTGTTTGATGACGAACATGCGATGACACGGATCGACATGTCGGAGTTCATGGAGAAACATGCGGTGGCGCGGATGATCGGTGCCCCTCCGGGCTATGTCGGTTACGAAGAAGGCGGTGTGCTGACCGAAGCCGTGCGGCGCCGGCCCTATCAGGTTGTGCTGTTTGACGAGGTCGAGAAAGCGCATCCGGATGTCTTCAACGTGCTGTTGCAGGTTCTGGATGACGGGGTGCTGACCGACGGTCAGGGCCGCAAGGTCGACTTCAAGCAGACGCTGATCGTGCTGACCAGCAACCTGGGTGCGCATGCGCTGAGCGTGTTGCCGGACGGGGCGGATGCCTCGGAGGCCAAGGCCGAGGTGATGGAGGCGGTGCGGGCGCATTTCCGCCCCGAATTCCTGAACCGTCTGGATGAAACCATCATCTTTGACCGGCTGACCCGGGAAGATATGGATGGTATCGTCGACATCCAGTTGGGACAACTGGCGGAACGTCTGGCCCGGCGCAATATCAAGCTGCAGGTGGATGATGCCGCGAAAACCTGGCTGGCCGACAAGGGCTATGATCCAGTGTTTGGCGCGCGTCCGCTGAAGCGGGTGATCCAGCGCTATGTCCAGGATCCGCTGGCAGAGAAACTGCTGGCCGGCGAGATCTTTGACGGTGACACGGTGGTGATCGGTGCCGGTGATGGCGGGCTGGTTTTTGACCGGGTCCCCGGCCCCGAATCGGAATCGGAAGAAGAACCGGAACTGGTCTGATAAAACGAAAGGCCGGCCGTGCGATGCGGTCGGCCTTTTCCCAGCATCGCCGAGAATGTCGAGACCGGTTAACCTGTCGGCAAGGCAACGGGGTTAAGAAAGGAGTGCATGTAGATCATGCGCTCTTTTTCTTTGTGTGACCCGCCGTTCACGCCGGGCGCAATGGCGGTATGGTGGAGGACCATCTCGATGAGTTTTATTGAACGAAGGGACGTATCCCGCCCCGCGACAGGTGAAGCCCCCTTTCGGGCGCATGAAACGTTCTTTTCCCACACCAATGATCGCGGCCTCATTCAATCGGGGAATTTCATTTTTCAGCGCGTGGCGGGGTACGATTGGGATGAACTTCTGGGTGCTCCGCACAAGATCATTCGCCATCCGGATATGCCCAAAGCCGTATTCTGGCTGTTCTGGGACACGTTGAAAAAGGGCCAACCGATTGGCGCCTATATAAAGAACAAGGCGAAAGACGGGCTGCATTATTGGGTTTATGCCGTGGCTATGCCCTATCGGGACGGGTTTCTTTCGGTCCGGATCAAGCCCTGCGGCGACTGTCTGGACAAGATCAAGGAACAGTACCGCATTTTGCGCAGTGCCGAACAGGAGGACGGGATCAAACCGGCAGAAAGTGCCGCCGCCCTTTTGCAGTGGATCCGTGATCAGGGCTATGCAAATTATGCTGCCTTTGCCAGCAACACGCTGGCGGCAGAACTGGCGGCAAGGGACAAGCTGTTGAAGCAGCCGGCGGATGATTCAATCCTTCAGTTCCGCGAGATGATCCGGGCAGCAGAAAGCCTGCTGCAGGAAACGGTTGCCCTTTCAACGGGGTTTGATGCGATCAGCACCATCCCGACAAACATGCGGATCATTGCCTCGCGGCTGGAACCTTCGGGCGGGGCGATCACCGCCCTGTCGCAAAACTACTGGTCCATGTCCGAGGAAATGTCGAACTGGTTCAAGAACTTTGTGGACAACTCAGGCAGTGACTTTGCCGCCCTCGGCAGCACGCTGGAGGATTGCCGGTTTCTGACCTGCACGGCGCGGATACTGACCGAGGCGGCCAATCAGTTTTCCCGGGAACGCCGGGCTTTGGGCAGCATTGATATTGAACGCGAGAAACGCCAGATCAGTGACCAGGCCGGCGCATATGCGAAAAAATCGGCGAAAGGTCTGGGCAAGATCATCGAAGAGGCCCAGCGGGTTTCCGGGGCGATCACGATCATGCGGCGCTATGCGCTGGGCCTGAGTTCTACCCGGGTGATGTGCAATATAGAGAGTGCCCGCCTGCCCACGGGGGGCGAAACCCTCGCCAATATCATTGATCAGCTTGGCGATTTTCAGGTGTCGATCGACCAGCAACTGAACCGGATCGATGACCTGAGCCGTGAAATCCAGTCGCGGGCCACCTTTCTGGAAACCGCCTGAGCGCCTGCCCCCCTCAGGCCATGCCTGTTTTGCAAAGCGCGGAATCTGACGCGCGCACTGCCCATAAAAAACTGGTGGGTTCCCCATCAGCAAAGGTTATTTGTCACCGGACCCGGACCGGCCCATAGTGAGGCTCTTGCGGTTCATGCCGTTCATGCGGCTCATCTGGGGGAAACAGAAATGCGACCGGGCCATGTTTTGCTCGCAGTTCTTGTGGCTGCTGTCTGGGGGTTCAATTTTGTTGTGATCCACGTCGGGATTTCACAGTTCCCGCCGCTGTTGTTTTCGGCTTTGCGTTTTACCGTTGCGTCCATTCCGCTGGTGTTTTTCGTGCGCAAACCCGATATATCCTGGCGCATCCTTCTGAGCATTGGCCTTGTTCTGGGGGTGGTCAAGTTTTCGCTGCTGTTCGTTGGCATGGACAAGGGCGTGTCGGCCGGGCTTGCCTCGCTTGTGTTGCAAAGCCAGGCGTTTTTCACGGCGGTGCTGGCCTGGCTGGTCTTCAAGGACAAACCGCGCCCGATACAGGTTTTGGGTATCCTGCTGGCGTTTGGCGGCATTGGCCTGATTGCCAGCACGGTTGACCAAAGCATAACGCCGATTGGCCTGAGCCTGGTTCTGGCGGCGGGGTTTGCCTGGGCGGTTTCAAACCTGCTGATGAAGCTGGCCGGTCAGGTGGACATGCTGTCGCTGATCGTCTGGGTCAGTCTGATTCCGCCATTGCCCCTGTTGATTCTGTCGATGTTTCTTGAAGGTCCGGGCGCCGCCGCGAAGGCATTCAGCAACCTGAATGGTCTTGGCATCGGAGCGATTGCCTATATCGCCTTTGCTGCAACCATTCTGGGGTTTGGCCTGTGGGGCAAGCTGATCCGGCATTATGGTGCCAGCCGGGTCGCGCCGTTTTCGTTGCTGGTACCGGTATTCGGCATGAGCTTTTCAGCCCTGTTGCTGGGCGAAAACTTCGGACCCGTCCGGCTGATCGCAGCCATACTGATTATCGGCGGCCTGATTCTGACGGTTGTCCGGTTGCCAAAGACATTCGCGGCAGCAAATTCCCGCGTCTGACGCTATCGGTGCCCGAAGGCCCGGCCGCTACTGATCCAGCGCCTCTTGTACGATTTCCGTCAGCAGGGCTTCGACTTCTTTCATCGGGCCTTCGGGCATTTTCGCAAATCCGACAAGCACCTGATCGCTGCCGGCCTGCTGCATGACAAAGATATGGTAGGGGCAATAGACAATGTTCATGATGTCTGCCTCCATCATCTTGCGCGACAGGCGGGCCGAACAGAAATTGTAGATGTCGGCAGATTGAAACAGAACAATGTCCGAGCCGATGTCGGCCCGGGTACGTTCCAGCATTTCCCCGGTGTGGCTGGTGAAGTCTATCACCAGCCCCTTGTCGAGAATGGCGCTTTCCACCGCAAATGTCGTATCCTCGAAATCTGCCTGTGAAACGAAGGTGATAGCGTTGTCGGCGGCACCACCGGCCCAAACGGGTGTCACAAAAAAAGCCGCCGCAACAGCGGCCATGCAGCGTTTCCTCATTTCGTCCTCCCAAAACGATCACTTTCCCGCGCGGGCGGCTTGCCCTTGTGGGTTGTCCTGCGCATGGTCCTACTGTGACGCGGGACATCCGCTGATGTCAAATGCCCAAATGAAAGGTGCGACAATGCTATTCATGAAATCGGCGGAACTGGCCCTGCAGTATCTTGCCTTGTTGTTTGTCTTTGCCATCGGGGCCGTTTCCCTGATCATTCTGGTGCTGTTTGTCATTGACCGGCTGCAGTCGCGCGATGCCATCCGCCGCAATTACCCGGTATTGGGGCGGTTTCGCGGCTGGTTCAGCCAGTTGGGAGAGTTCTTTCGCCAGTACTTTTTTGCGATGGACCGGGAAGAACTGCCTTTCAACCGGGCGCAGAGGGAATGGATCGAACATGCAGCGGATGGCGCCGATAATACAGTTGCCTTCGGCTCGACCCGGAATTTGAATGCGCCGGGCACGCCGATTTTTGTGAATGCGGCCTTTCCGCCGCTGAGCGACGAATACGCCGCAACCCGGCCGATGCAGATCGGCCCCGGTGCGCGACAGCCTTATATGGCGCGCTCGATCATCAACATATCCGGGATGAGCTATGGGGCGCTGTCGCGTCCGGCGGTCGAAGCGCTCAGCCGTGGCGCCGCCAAGGCCGGCATATGGATGAACACCGGCGAGGGCGGGCTGTCGCCTTATCACCTGTCGGGCGGATGCGATATCGTGTTTCAGATCGGCACGGCCAAATACGGGGTTCGCGATAGCGACGGGAAACTGTCAGACGAGAAACTGCGCGAAATCGCGGCGCTGGACAATGTGAAGATGTTCGAGATCAAGCTGGCGCAGGGTGCCAAACCCGGCAAAGGCGGAATTTTGCCCGGCGAGAAAGTGACGGCGGAAATTGCCGCGATTCGCGGAATACCGAAGGGCAAGCCAAGCATATCGCCAAACCGGCATGCGGACATTGACGATTTCAACGACCTGCTGGAAATGGTTTGCCATGTGCGCGAGGTGACAGGCAAACCCGTCGGTTTCAAAACCGTGGTTGGCTCTCTGGAGCCGTTTGAGCAGCTCTTTGCCCTGATTCGGGCGCGGGGCGTGGAATGCGCCCCGGATTTCATCACGATCGACGGTGGGGAAGGCGGCACGGGTGCGGCCCCCATGCCGCTGATTGATCTGGTGGGGATGTCGATCCGCGAGGCGCTGCCAAATATTGTCGACCTGCGCGACAAAGCGGGCCTGTGCGAACGCATTCGCATCATCGCCTCGGGCAAGCTGGTCAACCCCGGCGATGTGGCCTGGGCCCTGGCAGCGGGGGCGGAATTTGTGGTGTCGGCACGCGGCTTCATGTTCAGCCTCGGGTGCATTCAGGCGATGAAGTGCAACCGCAACACCTGCCCGACCGGGATCACGACCCATAATCCCCGGCTGCAACAGGGGCTGGTTGTGGATGAGAAATACGAGCACGTCGCCCAATATGCCAAGGGTATAACCAAGGAAGTTGAAACAATTGCCCATTCGGTCGGGGTGTCGGAGCCACGCCTGTTGCGGCGGCGACATGTGCGTATCGTGCAGCCGGACGGCTGTTCCGTGCCAATGAATGCCATGTATCCAAGTTACAGTGGCCCAACAATTTCGTGAGCAGAGTTGCTTTGGCTTTGAATCGGTCTGCGCATACATCATGTTTGTGGAATATATCTGGAGACACGCAATGGCATACCGCTTCAAGACAAAACTGAAATGGTCCGATGTAACCCCAAAGGCCGATTATCTGAATCGTCGCAAACTGATGGCCGGCGCCGGCGCCATGGTTCTGGGCGCGGGCGCGGCACGGGCATTCAGTTCCAGGGTCGAGGTGGAGCCGGAACAGGAACCGGCCAAGATCGTCCGTGCCAAGCTGAAAACCGTGCCAAGCGCGTTTTCGACAGATGAAAAACCGAACTCGCGCGAGGAAATATCCAGCTACAACAATTTTTATGAGTTCGGCACAAGCAAATCTGACCCGTCGCGCAATGCAGGCGGGCTGATGACCGACCCCTGGAGCATCACTATAGATGGGTTGGTGGACAAGCCGGGCAGCTATGATCTGGCCGAACTCGTCCAGGGCATTGAACTGGAAGAACGTATCTACCGGCTGCGTTGCGTTGAGGCCTGGTCAATGGTTGTTCCCTGGGCCGGGTTTGAACTGGGCAGGATACTGGAGCGGGTCGGCGTGCAGTCTGGTGCAAAATATGTGGCATTTGAAACGCTGGTCCGACCGTCGGAAATGCCGGGCCAGCGGTCGCGTGTCATCGACTGGCCCTATCGCGAGGGCCTGCGCCTGGATGAGGCAATGCATCCGCTGACCATTCTGGCAACCGGCATTTATGGTGAAACGATCCCCAACCAGTGCGGTGCGCCGATTCGGCTGGTGGTGCCGTGGAAATACGGGTTCAAATCCATCAAATCCATCGTGCGGATCAGTCTGACCGACAAGCAACCCAAAACGACGTGGAACGAAATAGGGCCGAATGAATACGGGTTCTATGCCAATGTGAACCCCGAGGTCGACCACCCGCGCTGGTCGCAGGCCTCGGAGCGGCGTATCGGTGACGGTGTATTTGCCAAGCGGCGCGATACCTTGCCGTTCAACGGTTATGGTGAAGAGGTGGCCAGCCTGTATAAAGGCATGGATTTGAGAAAGTTCTATTGAGTATGGGCATGATTCAATCACTGAACAGCACCCTGCGCCGCGTTCCGGCCTGGCCGCTGTATATCGTTGGCCTTGCACCGCTGCTGTGGCTCGTCTGGCTGCTGAGCACGGGCGGGCTGGGTGTGGACCCGGTAAAAGCCCTGGAGCAGAACCTGGGCGATACCGGCCTGAAGCTGATCATTGCCGGGCTGGCGGTAACACCGCTGCGAAAATACGCCGGGCTGAACCTGATCAAGTTTCGCAGGGCGCTGGGCCTGTTGGCGTTTCTTTACGTTACCCTGCACCTGACCGTCTGGCTGGTGCTGGATATCCAGTTGCGCTGGGGAGAAATCTGGACGGATATTACAAAGCGCCCCTATATCACGATCGGGATGGCCGGGTTTGCCATGTTGCTGCCCCTGGCAATAACATCCAACAACTATTCCGTTCGCAAACTGGGCGCCGCAACCTGGCGCAAGCTGCACTGGCTGACCTATCCCGCGGCTTTGGCCGGCGCGATCCACTATGTCATGGTGGTCAAGGGCTGGCAGATCACGCCAATGATCTATTTTGCGGTGGTGGCGCAGTTGCTTTTGATGCGGGTTAAACTGAGTCGGGGCCGGATGCTGGCCCGTTTCGCCCCCGATTCACGCTGAGAATCCCGATTGAATCGGCCAGCTTTCCCGCTGAGCCTGTGGATAACACCAGATATGGTGGTCTTTTGCCCTTTCGCCGCTATCC
>JALSRG010000005.1:20000-23587 GCA_026984915.1 Marinosulfonomonas sp.
CACGCCGATTTGATCGCTAAGCACTGTCAGTGTTTAGCCGTCCAATCGGACGAAGTCCGCAAATTCCCTCGGGAATGCGCGGTTGACATCGTATAGAGAGATACAACATCAGTTTTGCTTTGATGTTTCCAAGTAGGGAGACATCGGCTGGTTCGACCAGCAAGAAGCATTACTATTCCAAGTCAAGTACACTAACCCGGTTCAATTCCGCACGGAATTGAGCCACAAGTTCCGGTTGCGAACCAGCGCCGGAGCGGGAAAACTAAACTAACTGACTTTTGTTCCGGAGAAAGCCTGGCTTTTTCTGGATCAAATCAAGCGCGAAAAGGGCGTTTGGTGGATGCCTTGGCAGTAAGAGGCGATGAAGGACGTGATACTCTGCGATAAGCTTAGGGAAGCCGAGAATAGGCGCTATACCCTGAGATCTCCGAATGGGGCAACCCACCTGATACTTTGTTATTGTTAGCCTTCGGGTTATCATTAATGAGGTAAACCAGGTATTTTTAACCTGAATACATAGGGTTAAAAAGGCAAACCCGGGGAACTGAAACATCTAAGTACCCGGAGGAAAGGAAATCAACAGATACTCCCCTAGTAGCGGCGAGCGAACGGGGACCAGCCGAGCCATGAATGTGATTAGAATGCGATCGAATGCGCAACCAAAGAGGGTGATAGTCCCGTATAAGAAGCATGATTGGACGTATTAAGTAGGGCGGAACACGTGAAATTCTGTCTGAACATCGGGGGACCACCCTCGAAGGCTAAGTACTCCTTACTGACCGATAGCGAACCAGTACCGTGAGGGAAAGGTGAAAAGCACCCCGACGAGGGGAGTGAAACAGTTTCTGAAACCGGACGCCTACAAGCAGTCGGAGGGGCCTTGCGCCCTGACGGCGTACCTTTTGTATAATGGGTCATCGACTTGGTCTCACTAGCAAGCTTAAGCCGTTAGGTGTAGGCGCAGCGAAAGCGAGTCTTAATAGGGCGAATGAGTTAGTGGGATCAGACCCGAAACCGAGTGATCTAGGCATGATCAGGTTGAAGGTGCGGTAACACGCACTGGAGGACCGAACCCACACCTGTTGAAAAAGGTCGGGATGAATTGTGCCTAGGGGTGAAAGGCCAATCAAACTCGGAGATAGCTGGTTCTCTGCGAAATCTATTTAGGTAGAGCGTCATCCGAATACCCCGGGGGGTAGAGCACTGGATGGGTAATGGGGCCCCACAGGCTTACTGATCCTAACCAAACTCCGAATACCCGGGAGTAATAGATGGCAGACACACTACGAATGCTAACGTCCGTAGTGGAAAGGGAAACAACCCTGACCTACAGCTAAGGCCCCTAATTCATGGCTAAGTGGGAAAGCAGGTGAGACGGCCAAAACAACCAGGAGGTTGGCTTAGAAGCAGCCATCCTTTAAAGATAGCGTAACAGCTCACTGGTCTAATTTAAGCTGTCTTGCGGCGAAGATGTAACGGGGCTCAAGCCATGAGCCGAAGCTTAGGATCCCGGATTTATTCCGGGATGGTAGCAGAGCGTTCTGTGATATAACTCCACGCCTTTTCAACACCTTTCGGGGTGCTGCGAAGGCTCGGAGTTTACTGTGAAGCCGGCGCGTGAGCGATCCGGTGGAGTGATCAGAAGTGAGAATGATGACATGAGTAGCGACAAACAGGGTGAGAGACCCTGTCGCCGAAAGTCCAAGGGTTCCTGCTTAAAGTTAATCTGAGCAGGGTAAGCCGACCCCTAAGGCGAGGCCGAAAGGCGTAGTCGATGGGAACCAGGTTAATATTCCTGGGCCAGGAGGATGTGACGGATCTCGAAGGTAGTTCATCCTTATCGGATTGAATGGGCTGCTTAGAGGTTCCTGGAAATAGCCCTCCATTAGATCGTACCCTAAACCGACACAGGTGGACTGGTAGAGAATACCAAGGCGCTTGAGAGAACCACATTTAAGGAACTCGGCAAAATACCTCCGTAACTTCGGGAGAAGGAGGCCCGGTCAGTGGGCAACCATTGGCCGGGGGCACAAACCAGGGGGTGGCGACTGTTTACTAAAAACACAGGGCTCTGCGAAGTCGCAAGACGACGTATAGGGTCTGACGCCTGCCCGGTGCTGGAAGGTTAAAGGGAGGAGTGCAAGCTCCGAACTGAAGCCCCAGTAAACGGCGGCCGTAACTATAACGGTCCTAAGGTAGCGAAATTCCTTGTCGGGTAAGTTCCGACCTGCACGAATGGCGTAACGACTTCCCCGCTGTCTCGAATGTGGACTCAGCGAAATTGAATTGCCTGTCAAGATGCAGGCTTCCCGCGGTTAGACGGAAAGACCCCGTGCACCTTTACTACAGCTTCGCACTGGCATCAGGCACAACATGTGCAGGATAGGTGGTAGGCTTTGAAGCAGGAACGCCAGTTTCTGTGGAGCCACCCTTGAGATACCACCCTTGTTCTGCTTGATGTCTAACCGCGGTCCGTTATCCGGATCCGGGACCCTGCGTGGCGGGTAGTTTGACTGGGGCGGTCGCCTCCTAAAGCGTAACGGAGGCGCGCGAAGGTTGGCTCAGAGCGGTCGGAAATCGCTCGTTGAGTGCAATGGCAGAAGCCAGCCTGACTGCGAGACTGACAAGTCGAGCAGAGTCGAAAGACGGCCATAGTGATCCGGTGGTCCCGAGTGGAAGGGCCATCGCTCAACGGATAAAAGGTACGCCGGGGATAACAGGCTGATGGTGCCCAAGAGTCCATATCGACGGCACCGTTTGGCACCTCGATGTCGGCTCATCTCATCCTGGGGCTGGAGCAGGTCCCAAGGGTATGGCTGTTCGCCATTTAAAGAGGTACGTGAGCTGGGTTTAGAACGTCGTGAGACAGTTCGGTCCCTATCTGCCGTGGGTGTAGGATACTTGAGAGGAGTTGCCCCTAGTACGAGAGGACCGGGGTGAACGATCCACTGGTGGACCAGTTGTCATGCCAATGGCAGTGCTGGGTAGCTATGATCGGAAAGGATAACCGCTGAAGGCATCTAAGCGGGAAGCCCCCCTCAAAACAAGGTATCCCTGAGAGCCGAGGTAGACCACCTCGTCGATAGGCCGGAGATGTAAGCGCAGCAATGCGTTCAGTTGACCGGTACTAATTGCTCGATAGGCTTGATTTGATCCAGTAGAAGCCAGACTTTGCCCCTGTGGCGGGTTTGGAGGAACTGATCGAAAGTCAGATACACACCAAAAGTGTGACTTGGATGTTGCGTTTCTTTCTCGGTTTGGTGGTCATAGCGCGAGCGAAACACCCGATCCCATCCCGAACTCGGCAGTTAAGCGCCGTCGCGCCGATGGTACTGCGTCTTAAGACGTGGGAGAGTAGGTCACCGCCAAACCTAGTAAGAAACGCAACGTATCTCTCTGACGATGACCAAAGCCCCGATCAAATCAGTTTGCTTGGGGCGCCCAAGGTTCGGATATATGCCCCGAACCGGCCTCAGACAGCGCAGCGCGCGGTAGGCCACTCACAATGTCGCGGGGTGGAGCAGCCCGGTAGCTCGTCAGGCTCATAACCTGAAGGTCGTAGGTTCAAATCCTACCCCCGCAACCAA
>JALSRG010000006.1 GCA_026984915.1 Marinosulfonomonas sp.
CCCCAAGCCGTTGATATTTCGCGACAATCCCGCCAGCGGTGCAGGGTTTATAGGTCTACGCCCTAGACTCAACGGGTGGAGTCAGGGCTTCTGTCTGAACAGAATGTCCTGGGCCTTCTTGTCGCTTTGCAGATTTGAGCGTTGTTCGGCGGCCACGGCCCGGCCTTCCTGAACGCCTTTGCGCGCGCCAACGGCCTCCAGCCAGCGGGCCATGTTGGGCTTGTCATCCAGCGTCTGCTCCTGGCCTTCCCACAAGCTCGCCCAGGGCCAGATCGCCATATCGGCGATGGAAAAGAAATCACCGGCGACATAGGCGTTTTCGGCCAGTTGCCGGTCCAGCACGCCATATAGGCGCGCGGTTTCGTTCCGGTAGCGGTCTTTGGCATAGGGCAGGTCGTTTGGCGGCTCCATCGACGGGGCGTATTTCAGAAAATGATGTGCCTGACCGGCCATCGGCCCGACCCCGCCCATCTGCCACATCAGCCATTGATCAACCGCAATTTTGTCGCGTTCGCTGTGGCCATAGAACTGCCCGGTCTTGCGGGCCAGATATTGCAGGATGGCGCCGGATTCAAAAATCGAGATCGGTTTGCCGTCCGGCCCTTCGCTGTCGACAATGGCCGGCATCCGGTTGTTCGGGGCGATTTTCAGAAAATCCGGTTTGAACTGATCACCCGCGCCGATATTCACCATGTGCAAATTGTAGGGCAGGTTCATTTCCGCCAGTGCAATGGTGATTTTCCATCCGTTCGGGGTGGGCCAGTAATATAGATCAATGCTCATGGAATCGTCCTGCTTTTGGGGGTGCCCCGAGATTTTCGCTTTTCCCGACCAAGAGCAAGAGGCGCAAACGCACAGGGCGGGGCGCATTGGCGCACAACTGAAAATCTGGGCGTTGACCTGGGAGGCGAATCTGGCATATGGCTGGGGTGTGGCGATTTGTTACCGGATTGCGGGCCACGTAAAACATACCGCTAAAGAGGCTGCGGAACCCCCGTCACCTTGAACCGGTGTCGGGTTTTTTTGTGCCCAGGGGCATGGAGGCAGCAATGACGGATCAATGGAACAAGCGAACAAAAGCCGTGCACGCGGGAACGCGGCGCAGTCAGTATGGCGAGGTATCCGAGGCTATCTTTCTGACTCAGGGGTTTGTCTATGACACAGCCGAAGCCGCCGAAGCGCGGTTTCAGGCCCTGGGCGATGATGAATTCATCTATGCCCGGTACGGAAATCCGACCGTGCGCATGTTCGAAGAGCGCATTGCAGCCCTTGAGGGGGCAGAAGATGCGTTTGCCACCGCTTCGGGGATGGCGGCGGTCAACGGCGCACTTGTGGCGCCATTGAAAGCCGGCGATCACGTGGTTGCGGCGCGCGCACTGTTCGGATCCTGCCTGTATATCCTTCAGGACGTGCTGGAGCGGTTCGGCGTCGAGGTAACCCTTGTCGACGGGGCCGATCTGGCGCAATGGCAAAAGGCCATGCGGCCGGATACGGCCCTGGTCTTTTTCGAATCCCTGTCAAACCCGACCCTGGAGCTGGTCGATATCGCGGCCGTTTCAAGGATTGCGCATGCGGTGGGGGCACTGGTCGTGGTGGACAATGTGTTTGCCACCCCGGTTTACGGGCAACCGCTGGCGCAGGGGGCCGATGTGGTGGTTTACTCTGCCACCAAACATATCGACGGGCAGGGGCGTTGTCTGGGTGGAGTGGTTTGCGGCACCAGCGATTTCATTCGCGGTACGCTGGAGCCTTATCTGAAACACACCGGCGGCGCCCTCAGCCCCTTTAATGCCTGGGTCATGCTGAAAGGGCTGGAAACGCTGGAATTGCGGGTGAATGCGCAAACTGATGCGGCCGAGGCGATGGCGCAGGCTCTGGATGGCCATCCCAAGCTTCGCCAGGTGATTTATCCGACACTGAAAAACCATCCGCAAAAGGAACTGGCGCGGGCGCAGATGCAACGCGGCGGCACAGTGCTGGCTCTGGATGTGGAGGGCGGGCAGGCCGGGGCATTCCGCTTTCTCAATACATTGAAAATATTCAGTATTTCAAATAATCTGGGGGACGCGAAAAGCCTGGTGACCCACCCTGCGACAACGACGCATCAGCGGCTCTCCGAGGCGGACAGACGGCATCTGGCAATCACACCGGGGCTGGTGCGCGTCAGCCTGGGGCTTGAAGATGCACAGGATCTGATTGCCGACGTTCTCCAGGCCCTTAGGGCCGTGTAGAAAACCGACTGCGCTGCGCATTTCGTGCAAGAAGTGTCGCAAATTCTGGCAAAAGGCGGCAAAATCTCATACATATGTGGTGCGACAGGCACTGGAGTAGATCAGATGAATATCCAGAAACCCGAGGTATCGGCCAAGCCGACCAGAGACGAAGCCGAGGCGGCCCTGGCCCTTTTGCGGTCCTGGGCGGACTCGGTAACAGCGCTGGAGGCGGCGGCTCTTGATCCGCTGGTTTCCCGCCTGATGCCCGGTCAGGATGTTTCGAATTATCCGGCCCTGGCCCGGGCCTATCCCGAGGAATTCTTGGCCGATGATGCCTATCGGGCCACATTGCCTGATCTGCAAAACGGCCCGGAAAGCCTGATCAAAGGCGCGCGCCGGCGGATCCAGCATGTCGGGATATCCAATTTCCGGCTGCCGATCCGTTTTCACCGGCGCGATGGCAGTGATGTGACGCTGGAAACCTCGGTCACCGGCACGGTCAGTCTGGAGGCCGAAAAAAAGGGCATCAACATGTCGCGCATCATGCGCAGTTTTTACAGCCACGCGGAAAAGACCTTCTCCATTGATGTGATTGAAACGGCGCTGGCCGACTACAAGGCCGATCTGGACAGCTTTGACGCGCGTATCCAGATGCGGTTTTCCTTTCCGGCGCAAATGCGCTCCCTGCGCTCGGGCCTGAGCGGCTATCAGTACTATGACATCGCGCTGGAACTGGTGGAAACCCATGGTGTCATTTCAAAGTTCATGCATCTTGACTATGTCTATTCCTCGACCTGCCCCTGCTCGCTGGAGCTTTCTGAACATGCCCGGCAGTTTCGCGGCCAGATGGCCACGCCACATTCGCAAAGATCCGTCGCGCGGATTTCCGTGCAGCTTTTGCCGGACAAACCCTGCCTCTGGTTTGAAGACCTGATTGATCTGTGCCGCAACGCGGTTCCAACGGAAACCCAGGTCATGGTGAAACGCGAGGACGAACAGGCCTTTGCCGAACTGAATGCGGCCCACCCGATTTTTGTGGAGGATGCGGCAAGACTGTTCAGCGAAGCGTTGCAGAATGACCCGCGTATTGGCGATTTCCGCATCATTGCCAGCCACCAGGAAAGCCTGCACAGCCATGATGCCGTCAGCGTTTTGACCGAAGGCGAAACCTTCCGCAGCACGAGCCTGGACCCAAAGCTGTTCAACACGCTTTTTCACGTCGGCTAGGTCCTGACCCCAGGTTTGCCCCGAAACGGGCTGTTGCCTGTGTCAAGGCCGGGCGGCGTTATTGCCAGCAACTGACCAGAACGGTCATGTCTTCGGCAATCAGCGTCAGATCCTCGGGCGGCAGAGTGGCGTCGGGTGTGCCGGTGGCGGCATTGACTCCGTTGTCTTGCAGAAATTTCCGCAAGGCACTGGCACTGGCGCCAAACTGGACATCGTCCGGCAAGCGCTGTGCGCCATTCTTCGGCTTGGGGATCAGCATGGCCTGCACAAAACCGCCGGCATCCAGCACAGGCCCTCCGGCATCACCCGACTGGGTGGTCAGTTTCAGGCGTTGCAGGGTGCTTTCCCCCCTCAGTCCGCGAATATCGACCAGCGTGCCAAAGGTCAGGGTCGGGGCGTCCAGAATGCCCTCGTAGGAATACCCCGCCACGGCGATTTCCGACTTCAGACGCGGGATTGAATCGCGGAATCTGGCGAATGCCATGGGGGCGAGCGGTGTTTCTGGTTTTAGCAGGGCCAGCCCCAGGCCGTTGTCTGTTGCAATGATTTCGGCCTCGTAGTCATTGTTCAGCGTTATACGGCTGCAGCCTTCTATGGCTTGCATCGTGGTCAACACGGCCCCCTTGTCGTCAACGTAGAACCCGGAACGCGACAGAGCCGGCTTGCGGATCTCCAGCCCGGACAACAGATCGATCCGCTGATCTTCTCCGGCGCCACCGACAAGGTCGTCAAGCGCCACGTCGCCAAAAGGTCTGAAACTGGCCTGCATTTCTTTCAGCACCCGCTGCCGGCGTTTTTCGTCACCGGCCGGCCAGACCAGGATAAATCCCTTGACCATACCGTCTTTGAGGGCGGCATGGGTGTATGAGACGATCCGGTCGTTTTTTCCTACCAGTTCAAAGCTGCGTTTGCGGCGGATACGTTCGCCGTCCGGCGGGATGATCTCCAGCGTCTGCAGGATGTCGTACAATCCGAACAAGGTGGTCTGGTCTCCGTACTGCGAAATCAGCAAGACGCGAACTTTGCTGCCGTTTTTGCTGTCATAATGCGCAAACGGGGCTTCGTACCTTGAGAACCCGACCAGCCCCAGCGGCATCTCGATTTCGATTCCGGCGGTTTCATCACGCACCGGCTGCATGCCGATCTCATTTAGCACACTCCGGTACGAGGCCAGCAGTTCCTGGCGCTGGCGGGTGGTCAGAACCCCGGTGCCTTCATAGCCGTTGGCTTCTTGCCAGTCGCGCATGGCCGCGCGCGTGCCGCGGCCAAAAGCCCCGTCGATGGCCGCACTGTAAAAGCCTTCCCATTCCAGCGCGCTTTGCAACTCCTTGCGGGCATCCCGGTCCAGTTGGGCCTCGCTTCGGCGTGCCTGGCGGGGTGTTTCGTCCGGGGCGGGGGCCAGAATGACGGGCGTAGTTTGGGGCGTGACGGGCTGCACGGTGGTTGGCAGAGTTTCGGGCTGTGGAACGCGTCCGGTGGCGCCAACCGGCCAGAATCGCTGGCGAAAGTTGCTGCCGTCGGCGACAAAACTGTCATTGGGGATCAACCCCTGCCTTTTCAACTGCCGCAGGCGCTGCGTTGCCGCCGCCGGCGTGTATGGCCCAAGGGCAATGGCATACCAGCCGCGGCCGATTGCAAAGCCGTTCACGTTCTCAAACTGCCCCGCATAGCGGCGGGTGCGGGTTTGCGCTTTGCGCAGGCTTGGCTGTGCCTCGATTTGAATCCACTGGACGACTTGCGCCAGCGCCGGCCTGCCAGAAACTGACAAGGCCACCAGCATGGCTGTCAGAAAAAGTCCGAAAAAAAACTGTTTCATACGTTTTAATAGTCCGTCCGTTGTCTACCCTGGTGTCCTTCGCTCTTGCAAATGGCGAGTCTCCCGCACCCTGATTAGCAGAGCCTGCGATGATTGCACCCCTGAAACTGCTGTTTAATGCGTCAAAGGCCGATTGACCATATCCTTGTGGTTGCCTATTGAGGACGCGCCTTTTGCAGGGATGCGCAACATGACAAACAAACAAGAACTGCCCGGCAGTTTTCAGGAAATCATCCTGCGGCTGCAAACCTATTGGGCCGCAAAAGGCTGCGCCATGATGCAGCCTTATGACATGGAGGTGGGGGCGGGCACGTTTCATCCGGCAACCACGTTGCGCAGCCTCGGCCCCAGACCGTGGGCTGCGGCCTATGTGCAACCCTCGCGCCGGCCCACCGATGGCCGCTATGGCGAAAACCCGAACCGGTTGCAGCATTACTATCAGTATCAGGTGATCATCAAACCCTCTCCGCCCGATTTGCAGGCGCTTTATCTCGGCTCGCTCGAGGCCATCGGCATCGACATGACGATGCATGATATCCGCTTTGTCGAGGATGACTGGGAAAGCCCGACACTTGGTGCCTGGGGGCTGGGCTGGGAGGTCTGGTGCGACGGCATGGAAGTCAGCCAGTTCACCTATTTTCAACAGGTTGGCGGGCATGATTGCCGCCCGGTGTCCGGAGAGCTGACCTATGGCCTTGAACGCCTGGCCATGTATGTTCTGGGCATCGATCATGTGATGGATATGCCGTTCAATGCACCGGACGCCCCCATTTCCCTGTCCTACGGTGATGTGTTCCGCCAGACAGAACAGGAATACAGCCGCTATAATTTTGATGTGGCCGATACCGATATGTTGCTGCGCCATTTTGAAGAGGCCGAGACGGAATGCGCGCGCATTCTGGCCGAACCGGCAACAGATCCGAAAACCGGCAAGCGGATCATCATGGCGCATCCTGCCTATGATCAGGCGATCAAGGCCAGTCATATCTTCAATCTGCTGGATGCCCGCGGCGTGATCTCGGTCACGGAACGTCAGGCCTATATCGGGCGTGTGCGCGCCCTGACAAAAATGTGTGCAGATGCGTTTCTTGAAACGCCCGCCGGGGGGCATGCCGCGTGACCGGCAAAATCGTGGGAATCGGAATTGTGGCTGTTGCGTTGATTGCCGGGGCGATGATCTATTATCTTCAGGAGTACGCCTTTTACAACGAGGTTACCCTTGCCAGTGGTGATACGGGCAAAAATGCTGTCCAGATCGAATTGGTCTCACTGGTCAGCGGCCAGCCCGAGGTGATCCCGACGGATGATTTTCAGGGGATCGATTCCGACAGTTCCCCGATCCGGTTCCGCGCCTGTTTCACCATCCCCCTGTCCGATGCCATGCTGACCGAAACCTACCAGGTCTATGTCCACCCCGAGCCTCTGACTGGCCCGGACTGGTTTTCCTGCTATGATGCGAAAGCCATCGGTCGGGCGCTGGAGCAGGAAAAGGCGATTGCCTTCTTGTCCCATGAAAACATTCACAGTGGTGTGGACCGTGTGATTGCGGTTTTTCCCGATGGCCGGGCCTTTGCCTGGCACCAGTTGAACGAAACTTTCCAGGAAAAGGCCCCTTTCGATGCCCAATCTGCTGATTGAACTTTTCTCCGAGGAAATCCCGGCCCGTATGCAGGCGCGGGCGGCCGATGATCTGAAGCGGCTGGTCACCGACGGGCTGGTCGCGGCCGGGCTGACCTATGCCTCTGCCGGTGCCTTTGCCACCCCGCGCCGTCTGGCCCTGTCGGTTGAAGCTGTGCTGGCCGAAAGCCCCACCATCCGCGAGGAACGCAAAGGCCCCCGCGTGGATGCGCCGGACAAGGCGATCGAAGGGTTCCTGCGCGGCGCCGGCGTGTCGCGCGATGATCTGGAAGTGCGCGACGACAAAAAGGGGCAGGTCTACTTTGCCATCATCGAAAAGCCGGGCCGCCCCGCCGCCGACATCATTGCCGAGGTGCTGGAAACCACCATTCGCAATTTCCCCTGGCCCAAATCGATGCGCTGGGGGTCCGGCACCCTGCGCTGGGTGCGCCCGCTGCATTCGGTCCTCTGCATTCTCGGTGATGAGTCCGGTGCAACCGTGGTGCCGTTCAGCATCGACGGCATCAAATCCGGCGACAGCACCGAAGGCCACCGTTTCATGGCCCCCGCCCGTTTCAGTGTCAGCTCTTTTGACGACTATTGCGCCAGACTGGCCAAGGCGTATGTGATCCTTTCGGCACAGGATCGCGCGGATCACATATGGCACGACGCGACAAATCAGGCTTTTGCCCAGGGGCTGGAAGTGGTTGAGGACAAGAGCCTGTTGGCCGAAGTCGCGGGACTGGTCGAATGGCCCGTGGTGCTGATGGGCGACATTGCCGAGGATTTCATGGGCTTGCCCGCCGAGGTGCTGCAAACCTCGATGCGCGAACACCAGAAATTTTTCAGCGTGCGCAATCCGAAAACCGGCCGGATTGAAAAATTTGTCACCGTGGCCAACCGCGAAACACCGGATCACGGCAAAACCATCCTTGCCGGCAATCAAAAGGTGCTGTTTGCCCGCCTGTCCGACGCGAAATTCTTCTGGGAAAACGACCTGCGCACGCCGCTCTTGGACATGGTTGCGAAACTGGCCAATGTCACCTTCCACAACAAGCTGGGCACACAGGCCGAACGGGTGAAACGCATCGCCGCCCTGGCCGAAGAAATCGCGCCAATGGTCGGGGCCGATCCTGCGCTGGCCAGACAGGCCGCCGAGGTCTGCAAGGCCGATCTGTCCAGCGAAATGGTCTATGAATTCCCCGAATTGCAGGGGCTGATGGGCCGCTATTACGCACAGGCCGCAGGCCTCCCGCAAGAGGTGGCCAACGCCTGCGAGGCGCACTACGCGCCGCTTGGCCCCTCGGACGATGTGCCGACCGAACCCGTTTCGGTTGCCGTTGCGCTGGCCGACAAGATCGACACGCTGACCGGGTTCTGGGCGATTGATGAAAAACCGACGGGGAGCAAAGACCCGTTCGCCCTGCGCCGCGCGGCACTTGGGGTGATCCGGTTGGTGCTGGAGAATGGGGTGCGGGTCGGCTTGCTGTCCTTGTTCGAGCAAAGCAGGCACAAGGCTGACTCCCAAGACCTCCTCACCTTCTTCCACGACCGCCTGAAGGTCTACCTGCGTGATAAAGGCATCACCCACGACGTGATCGACGCCTGCCTTGCCATGCCCAACAGTGACGACCTGGCCCTGCTGGTCAAACGGGCCGAGGCGCTGCAAGCCTTCCTGAAAACCGACGATGGCGAAAACCTGTTGCAGGGTTTCAAGCGCGCCAACAATATCGTGCGGCAGGCCGAGGAAAAGGACGGTGTTGAATATTCTTTCGGCCCTGACCCGAAATTTGCCGAAACGGACGAGGAAAAAGCCCTCTTCAGGGCGCTGGATGCCGCCGAGGCCGAAATCACTCCGGCCATGGATGCCGAGGATTTCGCCGCCGCCATGTCGGCGATGGCGGCGCTTCGCACGCCGATTGACGCCTTTTTTGAGGCGGTCCAGGTCAATACCGACAATCAGGTGCTGCGCCGCAATCGCCTCAACCTTCTGAACCGCATCCGTCAGATCTGCCTGAGTGTCGCGGATCTGACAAAGATTGAAGGCTAAGTACCCTTCTTTCATCTTTGTTCCCGGAAATATCCCTGCCGGAGGCATGAATCTTTTTGCACGCAGCCTGAAAATCGCGTTATGCTGCGGTGACGCGAAAGGTGCTGCAGTGCAGAAAAAGCAACATACCACACCGTTTACCGAGATCACGCCTTCGGCAAAGATCGCCGCCGAGACCCACGGCGGGCGGGCCAAATGCCTGCAAAGGCTGGTCAGGCTGGAACTACCGGTTCCCAAAACGCTGGCACTGCCCTTTGATGCGGTGCGCGCCCTTTCCGCCGGTGAAATTCCCGATACGGCCGCAATTCTTGCGCCATTTGGGGAACACCCGCTGGTCAGCGTGCGTCCCAGTTCGCAAGATCCTGATTGGGGCGGGCCGGGTGCCATTCTCAACATCGGTATGAATGACGCCCGTCACGCCGCCCTGTCAGAAACTTTGGGGGAGGAAGCGGCAACCGCTCTCTATCTGCGGTTTGTTCAGGCTTTTGCCGTGCATGTGGCCCGGTTGGATCCGGATATGTTTGATCAGCTGAGCGATGCCGGCCCGTCCGCGTTGCAGGATGCGCTGAGCGCCTACGAAACCGAGACCGAGGAACAGTTCCCGCAGGATCCGGCCCGGCAGCTTTCCGAGGTGTTGCGCTCGATGGCGCGTGCCTGGGAAGGCACCAGCGCGCGACTGCTGCGTCAGGCCCGCGGTGCCCCGGCCGATGCCGGTCTGGGGCTGGTCGTGCAGCAAATGGCGCTGGGCGTCGGTCATGGCGAGAGTGGCGCGGGTGTCATCCAGTTCATGGATGAAACCACGGGCGCGCAGGTGATCAAGGGGCGCTTTCTGAGCCAGAGTCAGGGCCGTGATGCGCTGTTGAAGGGGCAGGGGGCCATTTACCTGACCAAAGACGCACGCGGCCCGGCGCTGGAGGAACTCTGCCCGGCCTGTTTTGCCGACCTGAAGACATATGGCGAAACGATCCGCAAACGGCTGCGCGAAGAAATGCAGATTGAATTCACCCTGGAAAACGGCCGCCTGTTCGTGCTTGACGCGGTTCGGTTGCGGCGCAGCCCGCGGGCGCATTTGCGCAGTGTCGTGGCCCTGGCGCGGGACGGGATTATTTCCCGGGACGATGCCCTGTGCCGGATTGACCCGCATGCCCTGACCGAATTGCTGCATCCGCAGGTAGACCCGCATGCGCCGCGTGAGGTGCTTGTGCGGGGGCTGAATGCCAGCCCCGGCGCGGCGTCGGGCAAGATCGTATTTTCCGCATCCGATGCCCAGGCCGCGATGGCCCAGGGGGAACCCGTCGTGCTGGTGCGACGGGAAACGACACCGGAGGATATTCGCGGCATGCACGCTGCCAGCGCCGTGCTGACCGAAAAAGGCGGCATGTCCAGCCATGCGGCGGTCATTGCCCGCGGTCTGGGCGTGCCCTGCATCGTCGGTGCCAGCGGCATGCGGCTGGATGCGCGTGAACAGATCATGACCTGCGAAGACGGCCGCACCTTGTCGGCCGGCGAGGTGATCACCATTGACGGCAGTTCGGGCGAGGTGTTGCTGGGGGCGGCCGAGATGCTTGAGCCGGAACTTGATGACGCCTTCCGCACCCTGATGGAATGGGCCGACGCGCGGCGCGATATCGGCGTGCGCGCCAATGCTGATACCCCGTCTGACGCGCGCACAGCCCGCATGTTCAAGGCCGAAGGGATTGGCCTTTGCCGCTCTGAACACATGTTCTTTGAAGATGACCGCCTGACCGTAATGCGCGAAATGATTTTTGCCGATGCGCCCGAGGACAGACGTGCCGCCCTTGATCGTCTGCTGCCCATGCAGCGGGCGGATTTTGTCGATATCTTTGGCATCATGCAGGACCATCCGGTCTGCATTCGCCTGTTTGACCCGCCGCTGCACGAGTTTCTGCCGGCGCATCGCGAAGGGCTGAGGGAACTGGCCGAGGCGCTTGATCTGCCGCTTTCGGATGTGACGCGCCGGGTGCAGGAACTGACGGAATTCAACCCGATGCTGGGGATGCGCGGGGTGCGTCTGGGTATTACATTGCCGGAAATCTATGACATGCAGGCGCGCGCCATCTTTGAGGCCACGGTGGAGGCCATGCATCGCGGCAATGATGTGATCCCGGAAATCATGATACCGCTTGTCTCGGCCCGGCGCGAAGTCGAACTGGTCAAAACCCGTGTCGAAAGCGTGGCCGCCGAGGTGCGGACCGAAACCGGTGTCGATTTTGCCTATCGCCTGGGGGTGATGGTGGAAACGCCGCGCGCTGCCCTGCGCGCGGGTGACATCGCACCAAATGCCGATTTTCTCAGCTTTGGCACCAATGACATGACCCAAATGACCTATGGTTTGTCGCGCGATGACGCCGGGCGTTTCATGTCGGATTACGTCAATCTCGGTGTGTTTGAGGAAGATCCCTTCCACATGCTGGATACGGAAGGGGTCGGAGAACTTTTGATGATCGGGGCCGAACGCGGCCGGGCGGCGCGCGGTGACATTATTCTGTCCATCTGTGGCGAACACGGCGGCAATCCCGAATCAATTGCCTTCTGCCGCAAGGCCGGATTTGATTATGTATCCTGTTCGCCCTATCGGGTGCCAGTGGCACGCCTGGCCGCTGCACAATTTGCGGCGCGCGAGGCGCGGGATGCCGAAAAGAACAATTTGAAACAAAAGCTTAAAAAAGTGTTCAGCAAAGCCGGCGGTCGGTAATCCGTTTTTTCCCGAATGAAAACAGTCGCGTGTATTATGCCGTTACCGTTGCCGCATGGGGCGAAGGGGTGGACGCTGGCGCGATGATGCATTAAATCACTGGCTTGTCGCAACCTTTGGGGGGCGCGGCTTCCGCCGCTGGCGGGGTTATTGAAAGAGGTTTACGATGCGACTGCACCCGATAATTGTTTGGGGCCTGTGTGCTTTTCTTGGTTTCTCCTCGGGCGCAATGGCTGAATCGACCCTTAGCCAGTCCAACGAGCCCGACTCCATTCTGAATGCCAGGCTGGCTTCCCTGCTGGGGCAGGAACGCCAGGCGCTGAGTTCGCTCAGCGGTGAACGGCTTCGTGAACTGACAACCACACCGGCACCGCGGAGCCGGCGCAAGGCTGAGCCTGTTCCGCTTTACGACAACGCCTGGCTGGACAGCCAGAAACCGGCCACGGGAAACGCACAGTTTCAGTGCCTGGCCGAGGCGCTCTACTTCGAGGCCCGCGGCGAAAGCCTGAAAGGCCAGTTCGCGGTTGGCGAAGTCATCCTCAATCGGGTGGATTCAGCGCGCTTTCCCAACTCGGTTTGTGGCGTGATTAATCAGGGCACCGGCAAGAAATTCCAGTGCCAGTTCACCTATACCTGCGACGGGCGCAAAGAGGTTATCAGCGAACCGGCCGCTTATGCGCGGGTGGCCAAGGTGGCGCGGGCCCTGCTTGATGGCGCGCCGCGCAAACTGACGGCGGGGGCAACCTATTATCATACGCGCTCGGTACGGCCGCGCTGGTCACGCAAATTTACCCGGACGGCCCAGATTGGCGTGCACTATTTTTACAGCCCTCCGTTGCGCGTCTCCAGACGCTAGCTATAATCCACGGTTGCTGCTGGCTTGATCCGCGTGTTTCCTGCTACTGAAAACCGGCGGGGGCTGCTCGCATGCTGAACGCCGGAGCTTGTCATGACTGAAACGACGGAACAGAAAATTCACGGCGGGCTTGGCCATCCGGATGATCGCTCCGCAACAGACATCACCCGCAACCGCATTTCCCTGCGCGATCACGTGGTGCGGGTTGAAATAGGGGCGTTTCAGCAAGAACGGAACCAGACCCAGCGATTGCGCTTCAATCTGGTCGTTGATCTTCCCCCCGAATGCGAAAAACCTGATGACGATGTCGACCGCATCCTGTCTTATGATGTTCTTACCGACGCAATCAGCCAGGAACTTTCGGCAGAGCGTCTGAATTTGCTGGAAACTCTCGCCGAGAGAATCGCCCGCCGCATCCTGCAGGAACCACAGGCGCAGCAAGTCATCCTGCGTATTGAAAAGCTCGACCGCGGTTCTGGCGCGTTGGGGGTAGAGATTCTGCGGCAAAAAGCGGATGTTCCTGCCACCGGGAAAACGGCAACTGTGCCCGAGCGGATCATCTGGCTGCCGTTCGCGGCCTTGCAGGCCGCGGCGTTGCCCGACGCGGTAAACGGTTGGGTCCGGCAAACGCCGGCATCTGTCATTTGCGTTGCCGGTCCGCCGAGTACGCCCGCAGTGCCGGATCCGGCCGTGCAGTTGCGGCTTGACCTTCTGGCAGCGGAACAAGCGGCATGGGTGCTGGCGGCGCTTTGTCCTGATCTTGGTGTGATCAGCAGCCGGACCGAGATGGACTGGGCCATGAAGTCGGCGTCGCCCTCCGTCTGGGCACCATCCAAGATCGTGTTGGACAGCCTGCAAGAGGTCTCGCCAGAGATGATTGCTGGGCCGAGGCTCGGCGTCTGGCTGGCGCGGTTTCTTGCGGTGAAAAACCTGGCGGTGGTCGGGGAAGCGTTACCAAAGGTTACAGATATCAACGTGGTGAGGCTGAAACTGGCCGATCTGGCCGGCTGACGGGCTTGCAATACAGGTGATTATCCCGGAAACCACAGCCATGACAAAAGCCTATTTTCGCCCGATCGTGCAAACGGATGCGCATCGCACCGCCCAGGCCCTGCGCCTCGCCGGCGGCTGGTGCTGGTTTGATCGGGTCGAGCGGCTGAGCCGCGACGCAGGCAGCGAGATTATACCAGTGCAGGATTTGCCGGATGATGTGCTGCAGGATCTGACGGCACCGCGCCCGCCCATGGCCGGGCTCGATTTTTCCCGCCCGCGTCTGATGGGGATCGTGAATGTCACACCCGACAGTTTTTCCGATGGCGGGCGGTTTCTCGCGCCGGATGCTGCGGCCGCCCATGCAGAGGGAATGGCGCAGAGCGGTGCGGATATTCTGGATGTCGGTGGTGAATCGACGCGTCCGGGGGCCGAAACCGTGCCGCATGACGAGGAAATCCGGCGGGTTGTGCCGGTCATTCAGGCGATAAAGGCATCGGTAGACACACCGGTTTCGGTTGATACACGTAAGACGCAGGTGGCGGATGCGGCGCTGACGGCGGGGGCTGATCTGCTGAATGACGTGTCGGCCTTCAGCCATGATCCGTCCATGGTGCAGCTTGTGTCCGAAAGTGGCGCGCCGGTGTGTCTGATGCATGCACAGGGCACGCCCGACATCATGCAGAACGCGCCAACTTACGCGAATGTCCTGCTGGATATATATGATTTTCTGGAAGAAAAACGGGATATGGCTGAGGCTGCCGGTATCCCCAGATCCCGGATCATGCTGGATCCCGGTATCGGCTTTGGCAAAACGCTTGCCCATAACCTTGCCTTGCTGCGGCGCATCAGCCTGTTTCACGGGCTGGGCTGTGCGGTTTTGCTGGGGGTTTCGCGCAAACGCTTCATTGGCACCTTGGGTAACGCGCCCCAGGCCGACCAGCGGGCTGCGGGCTCGATCGCGCTGGGGCTGGGGGCGGTGATGCAGGGTGTTCAGGTTTTGCGGGTTCATGATATTGAAGACACAAGGCAGGCGTTGAATCTGGCGATGGCGGTGACCGACAACAAGTGAGGGCAGTGATGACGGAGAAATTATTTGGCACCGACGGGGTGCGCGGACGGGCAAATACCTATCCGATGACCGCGGATGTGGCACTGAAACTTGGGGCGGCTGCCGGCCGGTATTTTCGCAAGGATGGGCTGAACCGGCATCGGGTGGTGATAGGCAAGGACACGCGCCTGTCTGGCTATATGCTGGAATATGCCCTGACGGCGGGTCTGACCAGCACCGGCATGAATGTGCTGCTGCTCGGCCCGGTTCCCACCCCGGCGGTCGGCTATCTGACGCGCAGCATGCGGGCCGATCTGGGGATCATGATTTCCGCCAGCCACAATCCGCATCATGACAACGGCATCAAGTTCTTCGGCCCCGACGGGTTCAAGCTCTCGGATGAGGCGCAGGATGAGATCGAGACCCTGCTTGCCGGCGAAATCCAGCCGGCACAGCCGGAAAACATTGGCCGCGCCAAACGGATTGATGACGGGCGTGGCCGTTATGTCGAATACGCCAAGACGACCTTTCCCGGCCATGGGCGGCTGAACGGCCTCAAGGTGGTTGTCGATTGCGCAAACGGTGCGGCCTATCGCGCCGCGCCGGATGTTCTGTGGGAACTGGGCGCCGAGGTTATTCCGGTCGGGGTTGCGCCCAACGGGTTCAACATCAACCAGCAATGCGGATCGACCCATACGCAAACCGCAGCCGAGGCGGTTGTTCAGCACGGCGCGGATGTCGGCATAGCCCTGGATGGCGATGCAGATCGCGTGATGATACTGGATGAGAATGGCAAGGTGGCCGATGGCGATCAGATCATGGGGCTGCTGGCGGCGCGCTGGGCACAAGAGGGGCGGCTTCAGGGCAAGACCCTGGTGGCTACGGTCATGTCCAATCTGGGACTGGAGCGGTTTCTCGCAGGTAAAGGCATTGATCTGCATCGCACCCCGGTCGGCGATCGTTATGTGGTCGAGGCCATGCGCAAAGGCGGCTTCAATCTGGGCGGCGAGCAGTCCGGCCATATCGTCATGACCGATTTTGCCACAACGGGCGACGGGCTGATTGCCGGGTTGCAGTTTCTGGCGGCCATGGTGGAAACCGGACGCAAGGCCAGTGCACTGACGCATAGCTTTGAGGTTGTGCCGCAACTGTTGCAGAATGTCCGCTACAAGGCCGGGGCCAGCCCGCTCGAATCCGCCGCCGTCAAGGCCGCGATTGCAAAAGGTGAGGCGCAGTTGGCGGCGAACGGGCGTCTGCTGATCCGTAAATCCGGGACCGAGCCTCTGATCCGCGTCATGGGCGAATGCGAAGATGAATCCTTGCTGAAATCGGTGCTGTCCGAAATCGTTGCCGAGGTTGAAGGCGCGGCCTAGGTGCGTTTCCAGATTTTGGTCACTGCCAACCCGGTCAGGATCAGGGCCAGGGCAAAATAGGTTCGTCCGGGCAGGTCTTCGCTCAGGAAAACCGCGCCGAAAATGACCGACCAGATCGGAACCTGATAATTGACCAGTGACAAAAAGGACGGTCCGGCGCTGCGGATGACGGCGACCAGCAGCAGGTTGGCCAGCGCGGTGGGGGCAATGCCAAGATAAAGAACCGCCAGAAATGCAGAGCCGGAAACGTTTTGCGGCATGCCCTCGACCAGCAGCGCCATGGGCAAGATCATCAGCGCGGCCAGAATGGTGGCCGTGGTTGCAAAGGCGATCGGATCCACCTTTGGTGCCAGCCGTGTGATGATGGAGCCAAAGGCATAGCCGACAGAGGCCCCCAGGCAGGCCAGCCGGGCGAGGGGCTCCAGGCTGCCCCCGGTGCTTTCAAAGGCTCCCAGTCCGATCAGCACCATCACGCCGGCAAAGCCGATGGCAAACCCCGTGGCCTTGGGCAGGGTCATTTGATCGCCGGCAACCAGGAAATGCGCCAGAGGCAGAACCAGCAGTGGCACCGCCGCCATGGTGACGCCGGCAAAGCCCGAGGTGACATAGTTCTGCCCCCAGCTCAGCAGGAAAAACGGCAGGGCCATCGAGCAGAAACCGAAACCCAGCGCCGCCAGCCAGACGCGCCGGCCCTGTGCCGTGTTCATGGCAGGCAGTTTCAGCCCCATCATGCGGGTCAGAAGGAACAGGATGACGGCGCCAAGTGTGATCCGGCCGGCCGCCACCGAGAGCGGTCCAAAACCGCGAATGGCAACGCTGACCGCCATGAAGGACGATCCCCAGATAATGCCCAGCGCGCCGAGGCGCAGCCAGTTGACCAGGCTTGCCTGCATATTGAAAACTCTCCTCAAGAGGCTGTTTTCTCTAAAAGAAAACAGGACGAAATCTTTCAAAGATTTCGGGGACCGCCGAATAAAAAGGCGCCCGATAAACAGGGCGCCTTTTGAAAGGGTTTAGTTCTTGTCCTGATCCACCAGCTTTCCGGCCGAAATCCACGGCATCATGTCTCGCAGCTTCTGGCCGACCTGCTCGATCTGATGTTCGTCATTCAGCCGGCGGGTTGCCTTGAAATATGGCTGCCCGACCGCATTTTCCACCATGAAATCACGCACGAACTTGCCGTTCTGAATGTCGTTCAGAACCGCCTTCATCCGCGCTTTGGTCTTGTCGCGCGGCAGCACCCGCGGGCCGGAAACATATTCGCCGTATTCCGCCGTGTTACTGATCGAATAATTCATGTTGGCGATGCCGCCTTCATAGATCAGATCGACGATCAGTTTGACTTCGTGCAGGCATTCGAAATAGGCCATTTCCGGTGCGTAACCTGCTTCGACCAGGGTTTCAAAACCCATCCGGATCAGTTCCACCAAGCCGCCGCACAACACCGCCTGTTCGCCAAATAGGTCGGTCTCGCATTCCTCGCGGAAGGTGGTTTCAATGATGCCGGAACGGCCGCCGCCAATCGCCGAGCAATAGCTTTTGCCCAGTTCCAGCGCCCGGCCCGAGGCATCCTGCTCAACCGCCACAAGGCAGGGTACGCCGCCGCCTTTGACATATTCGCCGCGCACGGTGTGGCCCGGCCCCTTGGGCGCCATCATGATCACGTCGACACCCGGCTTCGGCTCGATCAGACCAAAATGGATGTTCAGACCATGTGCAAAGGCAATCGCCGCCCCGTCCTTCAGGTTGTCGTGTACATGGATCTTGTATGTCTCGGCCTGCAGTTCATCGGGCATGGTGAACATGATCAGATCGCACCAGGCGGCCGCTTCGGCAATGCCCATGACCTTCAGCCCTTCGGCCTCGGCCTTCTTTGCACTGGGAGAGCCCTCGCGCAGGGCCACCACAACATTCTTGGCACCGCTGTCGCGCAAGTTCAGCGCATGGGCGTGCCCCTGAGAGCCATAGCCCAGAATGGCCACTTTGGTATCCTTGATCAGGTTGATATCGCAATCGCGATCATAATAAACGCGCATTCTGGCGCTCCTTGCTTGGTTATTGTCCGCAACAGGTTATTTGATAAAATGCAGAAATTGGCTGCAATAAGATGGTAATTATCCGATTCTTATGTAATAATCATGCGCATAATAAGATAAAACGATAAAAATCATGCTTAGCGATACCGATCGTCGAATTTTGCGCCAGTTGCAGGCGGTGCCTGATCTCTCCATGACGGAGCTGGCGCAGCGGGCCGGAACGACGCCTGCCACCTGCCTGCGACGGCTGGCCAAACTGCGCGACAATGGCATCGTTCTGGGCCAGCATGCGCAGATCAACTGGGCCGCGCTGGGGTTTACGGTCGAGGTCAGCCTGCGCATCACCCTGGACAAGACCCATCGCAACGCGTTTGACCAGTTCCTGGAAGAGGCGCGCAAGGTGCCAGAAGTCATTGAAATCCAGACGTTTTTGGGGCGTGTCGATGTGCGCCTGTCGGTTCTGGCCCGGGATATGACCCACTATCAGACCGTCTATCGAAAACGTATTCTCACCCTGCCACATATCAACGACATCGAGGCCCTGATGCATCTTTCAACTGTCAAAACTGACCCGGCGCTGCCGATATGATCACGCTGGACGGGTTTGACCGCCGGCTTCTGGCGGCGCTGGAGGAGGATGCGACACAATCCGCCGGGCAACTGGGGCGCAGGTTCGGCCACAGCCAACCCGCAACATGGCGGCGCATCAAGCGCCTGCAGGACGCCGGGATTCTGTCGGGACAGCGCCTGTCGCTGAATCTTGAGGCTCTGGGCTTTGGTGTCACGGTTTTTCTGGGGGTGAAACTGGCCACCAAGGGCCGGGTCAGCCTGGAGGATTTTGAACGCGCGGTTTCTGCTATCCCCGAGGTGCAGACCGTGCAGCATGTGCTGGGGATGTATGATTACCGGCTGCGGGTCGTGGCGCGCGATCTCAGCGATTTTGAGCGCATCCTGCGCCGGCGCATCATGACATTGCCCGGTGTCGGCGATGTCGAGGCCAATGTTTTGCTGAGCGAAGAACGCCGGCCGGGTCCTTTGGGCTGATTAAGCCTTGTCGTTGGTGCGCGTTTCGCACAAGCTTGCGGCAAAGTCTTAAAGGAGAATACCATGCCCGCACTTTTACCAGACATCGACCCGGATGGGATGCTGGAATATTCGGTGGTTTTCACCGATCGTTCCCTGAACCATATGTCCGCATCTTTTCAGCAGGTTATGCGTGATATTTCAACCATTCTTCGTCAGGTCTACAACGCGCAATCGGTGGCCCTTGTGCCGGGTGGCGGAACCTATGCAATGGAATCCGTCGCGCGCCAGTTTGCCACGGATAAATCGGTCATGGTGATCCGCAACGGGTTTTTCAGCTATCGCTGGAGCCAGATTTTCGACATGGGGCAAATTCCGGCACAGCAACAGGTGCTGATGGCCGCCCGCAAGGGCAATGCGCCGGATGCGCCGTTTGCGCCACCACCGATTGACGAACTGGTTGCTCGCATCCATGAGGCAAAGCCCGATCTGCTGTTTGCACCGCATGTGGAAACCGCCTCGGGCATGATTCTGCCGGATGAATACCTGCAGGCGGCCGGTGTGGCGATGCATGAACATGGCGGGCTGTTTGTGCTGGATTGTATTGCTTCGGGGACCATTTGGGTTGATATGCAGGCAGCCGGTGTCGACGTGTTGATTTCTGCGCCGCAAAAGGGCTGGTCGGCCTCACCCTCCGCCGGAATGGTCATGATGAACGACACCGCCCGCGCCCGGCTGGCAGAGACCCAATCCACGAGCTTTGCCCTTGATCTGGCCAAGTGGACGGCGATCATGGAAGCCTATGAAAACGGTGGTCACGCCTATCACGCAACGATGCCCACGGATGCCCTGAAACGCCTGCGCGACACCATGCAGGAAATGCGCGACTACGGTTTTGAGAAACTCCGCGATGCCCAATGGGAACAGGGGCGGCGGGTGCGCACCGCCCTGCAAAAACACGGGGTCAGGTCGGTGGCGGCCGAAGGCTATGAGGCGCCGGGTGTGGTGGTCAGCTACACCAGCGATCCCGAGGTGCAGAATGGCAAGAAATTTGCCGCCCACGGGCTGCAGATTGCCGCCGGGGTGCCGCTGATGGTGGATGAGGGTCCGGATTACCAGAGCTTTCGGCTGGGGCTGTTCGGGCTGGACAAGCTCTATGACGTCGACGCCAGCGTCGCCCGTCTGGAAACGGTTCTGGACAAAGTTTTTACGTGAAAAGCACCGAAAACGTCCACTGAAACAGATGGTTAGCGGGTGCCCAGGCCGGCGCGCATCAGGGTCTTGCGCAATGGTGCGACCGCGTAAAGCGCGTTCAGCGCGTTTGCCCGCATATCGCGCAGGGCCTGCCCACCGAGCATCGAGGCCCGGTTCAGCATATCAATGCCCGCCACCCGAAGCCGTACATCTGCATAGCGTTTGCGGTGATAGGCGTCCACCATATGCCGCCCGCCCAGTTCCTCCGGGCCGGTTCGGGCCAGATCCAGCAGCACCCGCAGGTCGGCAAGGCTCATGTTCAGCCCCTGCGCGCCAATCGGCGGAACCACATGCGCCGCCTCGGCCATCAATACGCTGCGCTGGGCTGACATTCTTTCGGCAAACTGGCTGATGATCGGCCAGATACTGCGGCGGCTGGCCAGTGTCAGCGGCCCCAGCAAATATGTCGACCGCGCGCTCATTTCCGCCTCGAACTCCGCGACCGGCAGCGCCTGCAGGCGTTTGGCCTCGGGGCCACGTTCCATCCAGACGACCGCCGAACAGGGTTTGCCGTCGCGATCGGGCAATGGCACCAGTGTAAACGGTCCGCCCGAGCGGTGAATCTCGGTCGAGACATTCTCATGCGGGATCGGGTGGGTGACAGAAAACGCCAGCGCCTTTTGCCCGTAACGCGTTGTTTTGGCGGCAATGTTCAGGGCATTGCGCACCGGCGAATTGCGCCCGTCCGCCGCAATCAGCAGCCGGGCGGAAACCTGGCTGGCGTCCGTCAGGCTGACGCGCGCTTCGGTTTCGCGGGTCAGAACATCCCGGGTGGCTACGCCGGGCTGAAACCGCACATTCGGCAACTCGTCCAGGCGCGCAAGCAATTCCCGGCGCAACAGCCAGTTGGGCACGTTCCAGCCAAAAGGCAGGTCCGAGAGGTCAGCAGCGTCAAAATCCCGGATCAGCCGGGCCTCGGGGGTCGGGCCGCCGGCATCGACAATCCGCATGACCTGAAGCGGTGCGGCGTGCGGCTCCAGCCGCTGCCAAAGACCACATTCCAGCAAGAACTGCCGCGCCGGTTGCAGAAATGCCGTCGTTCGCAGGTCAGTGCCCCTGGCGGCTTCTTCGGTTACCGGTGTTGCCGGGTCGACACAGAGAACCTCATAGCCGTTCGCCGCAAACGCCACCGCCGCGGTCAGGCCGGCGACACCCCCGCCGGACACCAGAACATCCGTTGTGATCGGGGTCATTTCAGCACCCCCGTTCAGCGCCCCAAAGAATGCGGGGCAAGAGAAACCGGCCAGTTCCGGTCAGAGTTTTGAGCCCTTGGTCATCAGCACCAAAGTCAGCAAAACCAGCGCTGTCAGTGCGATGGCAACCATTGCAACCCCGACAACGCCGAAAAGAACGCCCGCCAAGACCCAGACAACGGCCGCAACGGCCACGAAAATAAAGACCGGTTTTTCGGCGGCATCGGCATCAAAATGTACGGTCTGCTGGTTGAATTCGTCGTCTGAATCGGACATTTTCCGGTCTCCTGTTATTGGTCGGGGTATGTATGGCCCTTTGGCGCGGGTTTTACAATGCGCTTCCCTGCCGCAGTGTTAACCCGGGAGATCTTTCAGGAATGCAGCAAGGTCATCGGTATGGTGATGAATATGTGCGCCGCTTTCGGCCGTTGGCGAGACGTGAACACAGCGCATTCCCATGTCATGCGGCGCCTTCAGATTTCGGCTGTCGTCCTCGAACATGGCGGCACGTCCCGGGTCGGTTCCGTCCGTGGCAAAAACCGTTTCAAAGGCGCGCCGCTCCGGTTTCGGATGAAATCCGGCATGTTCAACCCCGTAGACGGCATCAAAAACACCGGCAAGCCCCCGGGCCTCCAGTACGCGTTCGGCATAGGGGGCCGAACCATTGGTATAGACAATGCGCCGGCCGGGCAGGGCGGAGATGCTTTCGGCCAATGCCGGATCGGGGTCCAGATGCTCCAGCGATATTTCATGTACATGAGTCAGATACGGGGCCGGATCGACATCGTGTTCGCGCATCAGACCGGTCAGGGTTGTTCCGTATTTGCGCCAGTAGTGATGCCGCAGCCGGCTGGCTTTCTGACGGGGCAGGCCCAGCGATTGCATGACAAAATCCGTCATGCGGACCTCGATCTGGTCAAACAGGCGTGCCGATGGCGGATAAAGCGTGTTGTCCAGATCGAAAACCCAAAAGCGAACATGTGAAAATGCATCCTTGGTCATGGTCCGGCAGGCTAGGGCTTTGCACTCGCAGAGGCAATGTGGCAAAGCATTCTTACGGAGGATTTTCATGAGTGAGAGCAAACCATCCCAGAAAGACGCCTATTCGCTGGTCCTTGAGGCGATCGATATCGGTGTGTACCAGCCCGGCGACAGATTGGTCGAATCGGAACTGGCCGAGCGGTTTGGCGTGTCGCGCACACCGATCCGCGAGGCTTTGCAGAGGCTGGAAACCCAATCGCTGCTGACGCGCGACGGGCGCAGCCTGATCGTGGCCTCGCTTGACCACAATCAACTGGCCGAGCTTTATGTGGTGCGGGCCGATCTGGAGGGGCTGGCGGCGCGTCTGGCCGCGCGTCATGCGACGCCGGAAGAGGTGCGCGTTCTGCGTAAAATGGTCATGGAAGACAGGAATCTTGTGGACGATCCGGCCGCGTTGTCGCGCACCAACAGACGCTTCCACAAGCAAATCCATCTTGCCTCTCATAACCGCTATCTGGTGCAGCAACTGGATCTGGTTCACCGCACCATGGCATTGATGGCAACCACATCTCTGGCAGCGGAGGGGCGCAGCAAGGACACATTGCAGGAGCATGACGCAATCGTCGCCGCCATCGAAGCCGGTGACGGCGAGGCGGCCTATACAGCCCTGAAGGCCCATATTTCCAAGGCGTTCGAAACCCGTCTGGAACAGGATGCAAAACGTGATAGTTTGGGGGATAGTCTTTTATGACCCAAGGCATATCGCCAGAAATGCGCCTTGTCCGACACCCCACAACCGACTGATGTTTCGTAACTTTCCCGCTGGCGGTGTGGGGTGCCGGGTGTGTCCTGACAGAGTTCCCCTGCCAAATGGAGCAAATATCCTCGCCGAAGGCATGAAACCCGGGGCCGCAGCCGTCCAAAACCATCCGTCAATGTGCGGGTTTTGCGGGCCGAATGCCCGTCAAACCCTCAGTCCCTGCGTTCCTGGCGCAGGATTTATAGGTCTACGCCCTAGTCAATCCGTTCTGTCAGAAGATATGTGCCCAGCGGTCCGGCCGTGTTCGCATCAGCGCAACATTTACCTTTTGCTTCCGCGACAGTGGAGGGTGATGCGCTACGCCCCGGTCCTGACCCGAA
>JALSRG010000007.1 GCA_026984915.1 Marinosulfonomonas sp.
CTAGTATTCCACCCCGATCTGCGCCTTGATACCTGAGCGGAACGGGTGTTTGACCAGCTCCATTTCCGTGACCAGATCGGCGATTTCGATCAGGTCCGGCTTGGCATTGCGCCCGGTGAGAACCACATGCGTCATCTCGGGTTTTTCAGATGTCAGAAACGCCACAACCTCATTCACGTCGATATAATCATAGCGCAGGGCGATGTTGATCTCATCAAGCAGCACCATGCGGTTTTTCTCGTCGCGGATCAGCGCCTTTGCCTTTTCCCAGGCGGCCTGGGCCATCTCGGTGTCGCGGGATTTATCCTGGGTTTCCCAGGTAAAGCCCTCACCCATGGTGTGAAACGCGCAGATATCCGAAAACTGCCGCAGGATCAGATCGCGCTCGCCAGTGGACATGCCGCCCTTGATGAACTGCACCACGGCCGAGGGAAGCCCGTGCGCGATATGGCGGAAAATCATGCCAAAGGCGGCGGTGGATTTGCCCTTGCCCTTGCCGGTGTGGATGATGATCAGGCCCTTTTCATCGGTTTTCGTGGCCATGATCTTTTCACGCGCGGCTTTCTTTTTGGCCATCTTGCTGGCGTGGCGGGCGTTATCGTCTGCTGATATGGTCATGGGGGACTCCTGTTCTGCGCCGGTAGATTGTGGGCAAGGCACGGGCGGGATGCAAGACCGAAGTAACGGTTTGTTAACCCTGCGTTGGCAAACTCGGGCGCATTGGGCACGGAACCGGGAAACCTTGGATGAAACGCATCATTGCCAACCTGTTGGTGCTGACAACCCTGGCAGCCTGTGACAGCCCGCATCCGGCATTCATGGGGATAAAACCGCAGGTAATTACGGTGCAGGGGTCTACCTTTTCCGTTCGTATCAAGGGCAGGGAAGCCGAGGCAATCCGCACCAGCGTGGAATATATTCCGCGGATCGGCGAGATTTTTCCAAAAGCCGCAGCAGCAATAGAGCAGGCCAGCGGCTGCCGGGTGATTGCGCGCAGCATGAAGGGTGATTCCGCCTATATGCGGGCCCGGCTGGATTGCGCGCCGTAACGCGACAGGCCTGCAACGTGGCGTGCATGAATCTTGACCGGGTCAGGAATGGGCAAGCTGTTCAAGCCCTGCAAGGGCCGAGTTGGATTTGGGTTGCCAGAGGCCGCGCTCGACCGCTTCGCTCAGCCGTTCGGCGATTTCGCGCAGGGCGGCCGGGTTGTGTTCCTGGATGAACTGGCGGGTGGTTTCGTCTTCGAGGAAGGCCGCGTGGACGAGATCAAAGTGATGGTTTTTCACCGCGCCGGTGGTGGCGGCAAAGGCAAAGAGGTAATCAACCGTGGCGGCAATTTCGAATGCGCCCTTGTAGCCGTGCCGTTTGACGCCTTCGATCCATTTCGGATTGACGACACGTGAGCGGATCACCCGGCCGATTTCCTCATCCAGGGTGCGGATGACCGGACGTTCCGGGCGGGAATGATCATTGTGATAAATCGGGCGGTCCTGCCCCTGCAGGGTTGAGACAGCCGCCGCTGCCCCGCCCTCGAACTGGTAATAATCGTCGCTGTCCAGCAGATCGTGTTCACGGTTGTCCTGATTCTGGACGATGGCTTCGACCTCGGACAGGCGGGTCTCAAACGCGGCACGGTTTTTGCGGCCTTCGCTGTCTTTGCCATAGGCATAGGCCCCCCATTCCAGATAGGCCTCGGCCAGATCGGCCTTGCTGGCCCAGAGCCGTTCATCAATCATTGCCTGAAGGCCCGCGCCATAGGCGCCGGGTTTGGCGCCGAATACCCGATGCGCTTCGCCATCACGGCGGAATCGGGCGGCGGCGGGGTTCTGATCCTCGGGTTCGTCAAGCGCCATCACGGCGCGGGCGGCACTGTCAACCAGGGCAATAAGCTGCGGGAACGCATCGCGGAAAAAGCCGGAAATCCGCAGAGTGACATCCACACGCGGGCGCCCCAGCACCGTCAGCGGCAAGATTTCAAACCCAACCACACGGCGGCTGGTGCCATCCCAGGTGGGACGCACCCCCATCAGCGCCAGACATTGCGCGATATCATCGCCACCGGTGCGCATATTGGCGGTGCCCCAGGCGGTCAGCAGCATGGCACGCGGCCAGTCGCCCATGCTTTGCAGATGCTTCTCAATCAGGAGATTGGCCGATTTCCAGCCCAATGCCCAGGCGGTGGGCGTGGGCACGGCCCGCACATCGACGCTGTAGAAGTTTCGCCCCGTGGGCAGAACATCCGGGCGCCCGCGTGTCGGGGCCCCCGAGGGACCGGGCGCGACAGCCTGCCCGGCCAGAGCCGTCAGAAAGCCGTTCATTTCAGCCTCGCCACAGGCCCGGACAGCCGGCAGAATATTGTCGTGCAGTACTTTGAGAACCGGGGCTGTATGATGAAATTGCTCCGGCGTGGTTTTCCATTGCACCGCCTGGATTGCCAGCAGTTCCAGACGCTCGACGGTGTCGCCGTTGCTGCGCCACGGATCAGCGCTGCGGGCCTGCAGGCATTCGGGCCGCGGGCCGCTGTAGGTTTGCCCCATGTCGCAATCCAGCGGATCCATGACAGAAGGTTTGATACCGCAATCGAGCGCCAGCGCGCGCAGGAGTGACGCGTTGCCGCCCTTGCCATCATCCCGCGGGATGCGCAGCAGGGCAATCACCAGATTGCGTTCAAGCTCACCGGCCGGAGACTGGCCGAAAATGTGCAGGCCATCGCGAATCTGGGCTTCTTTCAACTCGCACAGATAGGCATCAAGCCTGGCCAGATCGCTTTCCTCGTTCTTGCCCGACAGGCCTGCATCCTGATCAAGGCCGGTGGCCGAGGTAAGTGAAAGGATCTCGCGCTTCAGGTGTTTGATGCGGCGCTGATCCACCCCGGCGGCCTCATAGTATTCGTCAACCAGTGCCTCCAGATCGCGCAGGGGGCCATAGGTTTCGGCCCGCGTCAGCGGCGGTGTGAGATGATCAATGATCACCGCCTGAGCGCGGCGCTTGGCCTGCGTGCCCTCGCCCGGATCGTTGACAATGAACGGATAGACATGCGGCATCGGCCCCAGCACAGCCTCGGGCCAGCATTCATCCGAAAGCGCCAGCGCCTTGCCTGGCAGCCATTCCAGATTGCCATGCTTGCCCATATGCGCGATGGCATCAGCCCGGAAACCGTGGCGCAGCCAGAAATAGAAGGCGAGGTAGTTGTGCGGTGGCACCAGATCGGGGGAATGGTAGGTGTCAGTCGGATCAATATTGTAGCCACGTGCCGGTTGCACGCCCACGACCACATTGCCAAATTGCAGCACCGACAATGAAAAATGCCCGCAATCCACCTCGCCCGGACAATAGAAGGGGTCGGACTCAGGCTTGCCCCAGCGGCTTTCGATCCGTTCGCGCAACGCCCAGGGTAGTTCGTTATAGCTGAGGTAGTATTCCGCCAGCGAAAGCGTGACCCCGCCGCTTCGGCTGGCGCGATCTGTCAGCCAGTTGGTGGGGCCGGCCAGAATGCGCGCCATCAGATCATCACTGTTTTCCGGCGTATTGGTGACGAAATAACCTGCCCTGGCCAACTCATGCAGCGCATGCACTGTGGCGGCGGGGGTATCGAGCCCGACACCGTTTGCCAGCCGGCCATCCTTGTTGGGATAATTTGCAAGTACCAGCGCAATTCGGCGCTTCCCCGTCGGTGTTTCGCGCAGATCAGCCCAGTTTTTGGCAAGGTCAGAGACGAATTCCACCCGATCGCCGCGTGCGCGATAGGTCGCGATGGGGCACTCGGTCGCCGCGTCAAAATAGGCCTCGCCCTTGAACGAGATCGCACGTGAAAGGATACGACCATCAATTTCCGGCAGGGCCACGTTCATGGCGATATCACGCCCGGAAAGACCGCCCTTGCCTTCGCTCCAGGCATCCTCGGTGGATGAGGCCAGCACGATCTGAAACACCGGCGCCTTGTTGGCGGCAGGGTTTGCCAGCGGATTGCGTGCGGTTTCATCGCCTGCATTCGCCTGGCCGGTTCCGGTGGCAAAGGCGGTGGCATTAAGGATAACGGCGGGAGGGGCGGCGGCAAAAAGCGTCTCTAACGTTGCCTGAGAAAGCGGATCTTTCAGCGAGGCCACAAACACCGGCAGAGGATTGAGGCCGCGCCGCAACAGCGATTTGACCAACCGGTTGATCGGGTGCAGCCCGGCCCCCTGCACCAGCGCCCGATAAAAAATGATCGGCACCACAGGTGCATCATCGCTCCAGGCGGCGCGGGCAACCGAAAGATCGGCAACGCCTTCACCCGGCCAGTAAACACCTGCGCGCAAAAGTGGCGCGGCGGCTGCCGGTTTTTCGCCGCCATCAAGCATGGCGCGCGCATGTTCGAGAAAGCGGGTGGCATTTTCCGGGCCACCTTCCACCAGATAGGCCCATAGTGCGTCATAATCTTCACCCGAAACGCTGGAAAGCGCGCGCAGTTCCTCATCGGGCTTGTCGTCTCCCGGAAGGGCTGCAAAAGGCACGCCGGCATCAAACAGCCGGGCCACATATTGTTCGAGGCCGTATTTCCAGTACCCGGCCCCGCCCAACACGCGGACAATCACCATCCGGCATTTCGTGGCGCAGTTATCAAGATGCAGATCGACCGACATCGGATGTTGCAGGTGGGTCAGATTGGCCAGACGCAATGAAGGCGGGGTTTCCATTTCGGCACGCGCGGCGGAAAGTGCGGCCAGTTCCGTATCCGCCGAGGACAAAAAGAGAATGTCAGCCGGCGTTTGGCCCAGATCGACCGGTTCCTGCCCTTGATCCACTGTACCCGGAGTTGCCGCGAGAAGGTGCATCAGGTGAGCCTTTTATCCATGAACAGATTGGTCGGAATGTCAGGATACCCGCCAAAAGGCGCGCAGGGAACATAGCCCAAAGACCTATAGAGCTGCATGGCCGCCGCAAGTGCCGGGCCGGTTTCAAGGCACACGCGGGCAAGGCCCAGTTCACGCGCCTGGTTCTCAAGATGCTGCATGAGCCGCCGACCCAGCCCCATGCCTCTGGCCTCTGGCAAAACCAGCAGGCGTTTCACCTCGGCATAGTCAGGCCGCGCGACCATGGCGACACAGCCCAGGGGGGCACCCTCCTGCCGGGCCACAAAGAAGTGGGATTGCGGATTGTCGAGTTCTTCCGGCGAAAGGGTGAAGCACTCTTCGGGCGGGAAGGCGCTGCGCATTTCCGCATCAGACGCCCGGATAAGCCTGCGCGCGTCTTGAGTTAGTGGCGATTCCTGCAAGATGCGGACCATCAGGGCTGCAATGCCTTGCGGATGGCCGCGTGATCCAACCCGGCAAGGCCGATCACCACAAGCTGTGTGGCACGGTTTTCCCGGGCGGCGAACGGGCGGTCGTAATAGCTGTCAACCCGGGGGCCAACCGCCTGTATGGCCAGACGCATCGGTTTGCCGGACACGGCAGCAAAGCCTTTGAGGCGCAGAATGTCGTGGGTGCGGATAACCTGCGCCAGTTGTGCAGTATAGGCGGCCGGATCCGCAATCTCGCCAAGGTTCACTGCGAAGGTTTCAAATTCGTCATGATCATGGTGATGAGCATCGTCGTGGTCATCCACTGCGTGGTCATCGTCACCGTGGTGATGATGCACCTCATGGCGCCCCTCAAGGTCAGTTTCCGCACCCGCACCCTGCCCCAGTAATACATCGAGCGGCAGAGCACCCATGCTGGATTTCAACACCTGTACCCCGTCACGGGCCTGCGATTTCAACCGGGATACCAGTGCATCGGGGTCCGCCATCAGATCGGCCTTGTTGACCACGATCATATCGGCGGCGGCAATCTGATCATCAAAGAGTTCGGACAGGGGCGTTTCATGGTCAAGGTTGCTGTCCTGGGCGCGTTGCGCATCGACCGCCTCGGGTGAATGGGCAAAAAGGCCGTCCTCCACAGCCTTGCCGTCCAGAACGGTGATCACGCCATCAACGGTGACACGGGTCGAGATTTCGGGCCAGTTGAAGGCACGCACCAGCGGCTGCGGCAGGGCAAGCCCCGAGGTTTCAATCACGATATGGTCGGGCGCATCCGGGCGCGACAGCAGTTTTTCCATGGTTGGAATGAATTCATCGGCCACGGTGCAGCAGATGCAACCGTTGGAAAGCTCCATGATGTCCTCATCACGGCAGGCGGCATCACCACAACCGCGCAGTATCTCGCCATCTACCCCGACATCACCGAATTCGTTGATGATCAGGGCGATGCGTTTGCCGTTTGCGTTATCCAGCATATGGCGAATGAGCGTGGTTTTCCCGGCGCCGAGAAAGCCGGTGACAACAGTTGCGGGTATCTTGGCGGGCATAAGGTTTCCTGATTTTCTGATCTGTAAACGGTTCGGGCAAGGCAGGCCTGGTGGCCTGCCCTGACGTGTTTCATGCTGGTTTCATGCTGGCAGGGCAGTGTTGTTTCGCCCGGCCAGACGGTTCCAGAAATAGCCGGCGACAACCCCGAGGCTGACCCATGTGATGAAAGCCACCGCATAGGAACGCGCCACGTATTCGCCAGACAGTTCCGGCGGGGCCATGCCGGAGTAACCTTCCAGACGCGGCGCCCCGATCAATTGCGGCACCAGCAGGAGTGCCACTCCGATCGCTATATAAACCGGCGTCCGGCCATAGCCGAAAAGCGCGAAAGCAACGATGGCCGTGACCGCGGTTGTCACCCACCACAACTGACGCAGTTCAAGCTCAGCCGCCGGTTGGCCCGGCAGTTCCGGAGCCAGCCCGATACCCGTCATGATGTGAACCGCGGCAAAACCGGCAACCCCCCACAAAATGGCGTCTTTCCGGGTAATGCGCTGGCCGTATTTCTCGGCAATCGCAAAGCCGCCAACCATGAGCAGGGCCCAGCCGACAAAGGATGTAAAATCAGCGAAGAAGGCCAGCGAAAAGCGTGTGAACAGGCTTTCATCCTCGCCGCCATCGTCTGCTGGCGTCGCTTCCGGCGCAGTTGCAGCCGCGGGATTGGCGGCCTCTTGTGCCTCGTTGATCACCAGAACGCCGGCAAAATGGGTTTTGTTCCCGGTTTCGTATTCCTCGCCTTCCAGAATCAGCTTTTCCATGAGCGACCACTGGAGCAGGACGGCTATCAGCCCTGCAACCAGGCCAGCGAACAACGCGCTGGCAAACAAACGTGCGGTCATGGATCAGTGGCAGGGAAAAGCCAGAGTGTGGCGCGTATCATGGGCCGAGTCATGGTACTGCGACGCCTGGGCAAAGCCGGTAAAGTATATCAGGATGACACCGGCCGCGATGGCGGAAACAATCGGCAGGACGCCGACATTTACGGCAGCACGATCCCGGGCCTGGGTCTGGGTTTGAATGGAAACAGTCATTTTTCATCTCCTTTACCTGTCACACCCGACAGGGGGTTGGGTTGATGCAGGGCCGGTCTCCTGGCTTGCGGTCTATTGTGCAGCGTCGCCTTCCCAAGGAATTCCTCAGTGGCAAAATGACCCGTACAAACCGCTTACAGTCGCGGGGGCGGCTGCGGCATTGGGTCCCGAATTGGGTCACCCTCACCGCATTCCCGTTTCATCCCCGAATGCTTTGCATTCTGTTGGGGAACCTTGCAAAGCCTTTGTGCAGCCTGAACCACGGCCGGGTCAAGCCGAATAACGACAGGGGCGACAGATTTTGCGGCAGCAGAACCGCACATAAAATAGCGGAGTTTCGCAAGATGTTGTGGATAACTTGGTGAAATCGGCCATATTGTGGGGTATGACGTTGACATAGGCGCCCATGCCATGAAAACTTTGGCCTCGGTCGGGAATCAACCATGGCGTATTAGGTGCAATTTACAAAACTCCGTCTCAATGGCTTCAAAAGCTTTGTCGACCCGACCGATCTGATCATCGCGCCGGGGCTGACCGGCGTTGTCGGGCCGAACGGTTGCGGCAAATCCAACCTGCTGGAAGCCCTGCGCTGGGTCATGGGTGAAAACCGGCCGACGGCCATGCGCGGCGGTGGAATGGAAGACGTCATTTTCGCGGGCGCGGCGACACGGCCGGCGCGGCATTTTGCCGAGGTCTGCCTGACGATCGACAACAGTGACCGTCTGGCCCCCGCCGGGTTCAACGACATGGATACGCTGGAAATTGTCCGCAGAATAACCCGCGACGCCGGCAGCGCCTATAAAGCCAACACCAAGGATGTCAGGGCGCGCGATATCCAGATGCTTTTTGCAGATGCGTCCACTGGCGCCCATTCTCCGGCCTTGGTGCGTCAGGGGATGATTTCAGAACTGATCAATGCCAAACCAAAGGCACGGCGGCGGATTCTGGAGGAAGCGGCTGGCATCTCTGGCCTATATCAGCGCCGCCATGAGGCCGAGTTGAAACTGAAGGGCACCGAAACGAATCTGGCCCGGGTAGAGGACGTGATCGAACAATTGGCCAACCAGTTGGCGCAACTGGCCCGGCAGGCACGCCAGGCCGCCCGCTATCGCAGCATCGGTGAAGCGTTGCGAAAATCCGAAGGGTTGCTGCTGTATCGGCGCTGGAAAGAGGCCGAGGAAGCCAGCCTGGCGGCAAAGGCAACCCTGACAGCACGCACGAAAGAGGCAGCCGAAGCCGAGGCCGCTGCGCGACAAGCCGCCAAAATGCGCCAGGAAAGCGAGGACCGCCTGCCCGCGTTGCGCGAGGAAGAAGCCATCGCCGCCGCCGTCCTGCAACGCCTCACGGTGCAACGCGATTCACTGGAAGATCAGGAAACCCGTGCGCTGGAAATGATCGAATCTCTGAAAGCGCGGATAGATCAGCTGAGTCGCGACAGTATCCGTGAAGCGGGCCTGAACAAGGACGCCGGCGAGACGATTGCACGGCTGGAATGGGAACAAGGCCAACTGGCGCAGGCTGGCGAAGGCCACGACGAGCGGCTGACTCAAGCCGCCGATGCTGCAAGCGAAGCTGCCCTTGTTTTGCAGGCGCGCGAAGCAGAACTGAGCCAGATCACCGAAGACGTGGCCCGACTGGCGGCACGGCATCAGTCCGCGCAACGTCTGGCAGAAGACAGCCAGAAAACCCTGGACAAAAACGAGGCCGAGGCGGCCAGGGCAAAGGAAGCAGCCGCCGAGGCAACCACCGCACTTGCTGCGGCTGAAAGCGCCTTTGCAGCAGCGCAAACTGCCCTGTCGCATGCGCAAAAGGAGGCAGAAAGTGCCGAGCAGGCCTTGCTGGCGGCGGATGAAGCCCGTGCAAGCGCGCAAGCGCGCGAGGCCGACGCCCGTGCCGAACGGTCCGAAGCCGAGGGCGAAGCCAATGCCCTGCGCGCCGAGGTCGGCGCCCTGGCCAAACTGGTCGAACGCGATACGACCGAAAGCGGCCAGGTGCTGGATATGGTTCGGGTGGACTCCGGCTTTGAAAAGGCCCTGGGGGCCGCTTTGGCCGATGACCTGCGCGCCCCGGTGATCGGGGAAGGCGCTGTTTCCGGTTGGGCCAGCTTGCCCGGATATGGAAAACCACAGTTGCTGCCCGACGGGGTTCAGGCCCTGACCAACCACGTTTCCGTCCCCGAGGTTTTGGCCCGGCGTATGGCGCAGGTCGGGCTGGTAACGCCCGCAGACGGCCCCCGCCTGCAAGCCGATCTGAAACCCGGACAACGCCTGGTAAGTATCGAGGGCGATCTGTGGCGCTGGGATGGGTTCCGCGCGGCGGCCGAGGACGCGCCCAGCGCCGCTGCGCTTCGGTTGCAGCAGTTGAACCGGCTGGTGGCTCTGAAGCGGGATCTGGAGGAAGCGCAGGCCAGAGCAGAGGGGGCAGCCCGGGCGCATGAGCTGTTGAAAGCCGAACTGACACGGCTTAGCGACGAGGATCAGGCCGCCCGCGACAGACGGCGCAAGGCGGATCAGGCCCTGACAGAAGCCAGCCGCGCCTTGTCACACAGCGAAGCCGACCAGAGCATTCTGGCCGGCAAACTGGAAAGCCTGACACTGGCGGTTGCCCGCCACGAGGAAGAAGCGCTGGCCGCAAGGGCGCGCATGCAGGAGGCCGAAAAAGCCCTGGCTGATCTGGGTGATCTGGAAACGGCCCGCGCCGAGGTGGAAGATGTGAAAATGACCGTCGAAGCCGCGCGCATCACCATGCTGTCCAGGCGGTCTGCCCATGACGAGTTGCGCCGCGAAGGGGATGCCCGGCTGCGCAGGTCTCAGGAGATTACCAAAGAGATCAGCGGCTGGCGGCTGCGGTTGGAAAACGCCGAGAAACGCATCGCCGAACTGGAAGAGCGCAAGGCCAAATCTGAGGCGGAGCTGAAAGAAGCTGCGGCAGCACCAGAGGAGATCGCAGCCAAACGCGAAGAACTGGCGGACGCTATCCGCGCGGCCGAGGCCCGGCGATCCGAGGCGGCTGATGCGCTCTCTGCCGCAGAAAGCGAGCGGCAGAAAGCGGTGAGCGCCGAACGTGACGCCGAACGGGCCGCAAGCGAGGCGCGCGAAGCACGTGCCCGCGCCGAGGCCCGCGCCGATGCCGCGCAGGAATCTGTCGCCCATGCGGCCGAGCGCATTTCCGAAGACCAGGAAACCACACCTGAAGCATTGCTTGAAACACTGGACACTGATCCCGATGCGATGCCTTCGGCGGAATCCCTGGAGGCCGATGTCAACCGCCTGAAACGCCAGCGCGATGCCTTGGGTGCGGTCAACCTGCGCGCCGAAGAGGATGCCCGCGAGGTGCAGGAAGAGCATGACAACCTGCTTGCGGAAATGGTGGATCTGCAAGAGGCCATCAAACAACTGCGCGCCGGCATTGCCGGGCTGAACAAGGAAGGGCGCGAAAGACTGCTGACGGCCTTTGAGCAGGTAAACACCAATTTCGGCATGTTGTTCACGCATCTTTTTGGCGGGGGCGAGGCAAAACTCGTGCTTGTGGAGAGCGATGACCCGCTGGAAGCCGGGCTTGAAATCATGTGCCAGCCGCCGGGCAAGAAGCTGAGCACGCTCAGCCTGCTGTCAGGCGGAGAACAGACCCTGACGGCTCTGGCGCTGATTTTTGCGGTGTTTCTGGCCAACCCGGCCCCGATCTGCGTGCTTGACGAGGTCGATGCCCCGCTGGATGACGCAAACGTCACACGTTTTTGCGATATGCTGGATGAAATGACCCGCCGCACCGACACCCGTTTTCTGATCATCACCCACCATGCCGTCACGATGTCGCGCATGGATCGCCTGTTTGGGGTAACGATGGCCGAGCAAGGCGTCAGCCAGTTGGTCAGTGTCGATCTGAAGCAGGCCGAAACCATGGTTGCCTGAGGAACAAATATTGACCTAAAACCAAAACAATGGTTCAAGTCTCACGGAATATACAGTTAAGTGAAGGATAGATGATGACATTTTCAAAAAAATTGCTGGCAAGTTTAACCGCCGCCGTTATCGGCGCAAGCAGCGCCGCGTCTGCCCAGGTTCTGGCAAGCGATCCCGGCGCCATCCTGAAGCGGCTGCAGGATTACGGTTACCCCGCAACGATGACCGCTGACAATCAGGGCGACCCAAAGATCGAGACCCGTGTTTCCGATACTAAATTCAAAGTCTATTTTTACGGCTGTGATGACAACAACAAGAACTGTACCGCGATTCAGTTTGGCGCAGGCTATGATCTGAGCGATGGCATCAGCGCACTCAAGATCAACGAATGGAACCGCGATCAGCGCTTTGCAAAGGCCTATATCGACGACGAGAGCGACCCATTTCTTGAAATGGATGTAAACCTGGATGGCGACGGTATTGGCGAAAAGAATTTCGAGGATACTGTCGAGATCTGGCGCAAGCAGGTTGAGCGCTTTGAAGATTATATCGACTGGTAAGACCGTTTTTGAACAGGACGGAAAAAACCCCGGCGCCTTTGCGGTTCGCCGGGGTTTTGGTTGTTTGTTACAGGCGGCTCAACAGATCCCGTGTCGGCCAGGCATCAGCCGGCAACCCAAGCCGGATTTGCTCTTTCTGAACTGCAGCGCGGGTCTTTGCGCCAATGATTCCGTCTATCTTGCCCACATCATAACCGCGCGCTTTCAGCTTTTTCTGCAATAGTTTCATTTCTTTATCGGAAAGAGACGGATCAGGCTTACCCGGGTTATAAGGTGGGGCCCCTTCCAGACGCGTGGCAAAATAAGCCGCACTGGTGACATAAACAAAGCTTTTGTTCCATTCGAAATACACATTGAAATTGGGGTAGGCGAGAAATGCCGGCCCTTTACGCCCCATCGGCAACAAAACGGATGCCTTCATCCCGGACGGGGCAAGTTTGCCGCTGCGCGCCTTGACGCCCAATTTCGCCCACTGGCCTACGGTCATTGTGTGCGACAGGCCGGTTTTACTCCAATCCAGATTCCTTGGAACAACGATTTCCTGCAGCCAGGGCTCGTTTGGCCGCCAGCCCAACCCGCGCAGCATTCTGGCCCCCGTCATCAATGCATCGGCTGGCGACGTCTTCAGACGGACATGGCCATCGCCATCACCATCCACACCGTTTTCAAGAATATCCCCAGGCAGCATTTGAACCATCCCGATCTCCCCGGCCCAGGCACCTTTTGTCTTGACCGGATCAAAGTCACCCTTCTCATACAAAGTCAGGGCGGCAAAGATCTGCGGCCGAAACAGGCCGGGGCGGCGGCAGTCATGCGCCAGCGTCAGCAAGGAATTCAGCGTGTTGAAGTTCCCCTGCACTTTGCCATAATCGGTTTCCAAAGCCCAGAATGCCAACAGCACCCCCCGCGAAACCCCGTATTGCTTTTGAATACGATTGAACACGCTTGCATATTTCCTGGCATTGGCACGGCCGTTGTTCAGGCGGTTCTGGCTGATGACCGCCCTCGAAAACTGGATGAAGTTTTTCTTGAAAACGCCCTGTGCGCGGTCAGCCCGGATAACCTTTGGGTCAAGAGAGGCTGCACGAAAGAACCTGGCGACAATGGCGGGATCATGACCCTTTGCAACGGCTTCTTTCTTCAGCCCCTTGACAAAGGCACTGAAATTACCACCGCAGGGCGTCTTGGCCTGCGCTGGTACAGCCAGGGACAGGGCAAGAACGAAACCGGGCAGAATCTTGGGCAGGCGCATGGCAAATACTCCGATAATGAATACGCGATGCAGACTAACGATCTGGGGCTAATGGGCAAGGCCTGTGGCGAGGAGAGCGATAAATGCAGCAATCAAAAGCGTCCCGGCCCATACGCGCCATAACACCCCAACGGCTGCATCCACATCATCTGGCCCAAGCGCGTGTCGCCCTTCGGGATACACAAACGGAAACTCGCGCATTTCTCCGTCATAGCTTCGCGGGCCTGACAAGGCAACGTTCAGAACCGTTGCCATGGCGGCTTCGGGCCAGCCGGCATTGGGAGAGCGATGCAACGGCGCATCCCGTTTCACCAATGGCAGGTTTGGGAGCCTGAACCGCGTCAACAGGATCAGCAAAGCCGTCAGGCGCGCGGGGATCCAGTTCAGCACATCATCCAGCCGCGCTGCGGCCCAGCCGAAATCACGATACCGGTCATTCAGATATCCAATCATCGAATCCGCTGTATTCACGGCTTTGTAAACCAGCAGGCCCGGCAACCCCAGAACGAGAAACCAGAATGCCGGGGCAATAACACCGTCAGAAAGATTCTCTGCTGCACTTTCAATCGCAGAGCGGGCGATTGCGGAACCATCCATCGCGGCAGTATCGCGCCCGACGATCCGTGAAACCGCCTTGCGCCCCTTCCCGACCGACTGCCGCAAGGCGCTGGCCACGTCATGCACATGCTGAGCCAGACTGCGTTGCGCCAAAAGGATTGCGGCAAGCAACATTTCGCTTGCGCCATAATCCGGTATGGCTGAAATCAGCATGCCAGTTGCCCCTGCAACGGCACAGAGAATCGCAACTGCGGCGATACCTTTTGCCCTGCGCCATGCACCCGAATTCAGTTTCCGATCGGCCAGACCAACCATGCGCCCCAACAACACTGCCGGGTGTGGCAGGCGTGACCACAACCATGCCGGCTCACCCGTTATTGCATCCAGGAGCATCGCAAAAAGCAAAGGGGCAGCGTGAGTCACGGTTTCTCCGTCATTATTGCTTGTTCCTGTTTTCCGGTCCAGAAACCTGGCGCCGTCTTCCCGGGTCTGCCCCCAATTAACGCGCTATTCAGTCTTCTGCTGGCAATGGCGGGTGGCGAGACACAAAGTGTCCTTTGATGGGCTGGGGCCATTGACGGTAGGGAACCTGGCCATTTTTGCTCTCATTATGCAGTTTTGCAAAGGAAACAACGGCTATGGCCGCGTCGGAATCAGGTTCAAAATCCCCCAGAGAATAGCTGATCTTGCTGGCGGCCTGAATGGTTACATTACAGGCACGCGAACATCCCATGAGACAGGAAAACCTGCGGGTACGGACCGAGCCGTTCGTTGCGGCTTCTATCAGGTCGGCAAAGTTTTCTCCGTCTGTCCGCCCCTCGGATTCTGCCGTCCAGCCCTCTCGTTTGCAGGTGTCACATATCGTGATCCAAGTTGTCATTTCACCCCACCCTTTCCTGTTTCCCCCATCAAGCGGATTTCAGCCGATTTCGCAAGCCGGAAGAAAATATTAACACGTGTTAGGGAAACGTTAACCATTTGTTAGCTAGTGTTAAGAAATTACTAGGGGGACGGTGTGTCGGTTGCTGGAGTTTGACACACGGAGGTAGTATGCGTGTTCTAATCGTTGAGAGTAATGAGAACCTCGGAAAGCTGTGGCAGCGTCATCTGTCGCGGCTGGGGTGTAATGCCATTCTGGCAACCACCCAAAATCAGGCAATTGATATCCTGCAAAAGGAAGAAATTGCCGTCATCGTACTGGATCTGGTGCTGGAAGAGGGCAGTGCCTTTGCCATTGCCGATTATGCCAGTTATCGTCAACCAAGTGCGCGGGTTGTATTCGTAACCAATACAACGTTCTTTTCGGATGGCTCGATTTTTCAGCACATTCCCAATGCATATGCTTTTCTGCAAAGCCAGACACCACCAGAGGATCTGGCAGAAATGGTCCACCATTACGGGATGCCGCATTAGAGCATGTCGCGTCAAATCACACTTGCTTCGCCCGGGTCGCGCAAGCGGCCCGGGCATGCGCCTGCCTGCCCTCTGTTGTGTGCCACGCTGAATCCAATCATATGCGACATGCTCTAGCCGAAAAATGTCGCGGCCATCTCGTGGTTGGCCGCGTTTCGCATTGCGAACCGTCCAGGCACCTTTTATACGAACCCTGACGAAGCCCAAAAGGCCAGAGAGGTTGGCTGTGCGCGATTGACCCAGACCGGGGATCAGACACAGCGTCGTCGGGAGCATGGCAATTGCACCTTTGCGCCCCTTTTGGCTCGACTGGAAGGAGAGGTGTGATGTCTTTGAAAAACCCGGAAACCAATGCCGCGAAAATCGGTGTGATGATTTGTGGCCACGGATCGCGGTCACAATCTGCCGTTGATGAATTTGCCGTTCTGGCAGAAAAGCTTCCTGCCCTGTTACCTGCTGACTGGGAAACCGATTATGGCTACCTTGAATTTGCCAATCCGGTCATTCGTGACGGGCTGGACCGATTGCGCGCAAAGGGCTGCAACCGGATTGTCGCCGTACCGGGCATGCTGTTTGCCGCCATGCACTCAAAGAACGATATTCCAACGGTACTGAACACCTACGCGAAAAAACACGGCGTTGATCTGAGCTATGGCCGCGAACTGGGGGTAGACCCAAAGATGCTGGCCGCTGCCGCAGACCGGGTGCGCGACGCAGTGGAAAAGGCCAATGCGGAAAAGGGAGAGGTGCCGCTTTGTGAAACCTGTCTGGTCGTGATCGGCCGTGGCGCATCGGACCCCGATGCAAACGCGAATGTTGCCAAGATTGCCCGGATGCTGTGGGAAGGCATGGGGTTCGGCTGGTGCGAAACCGGCTATTCCGGGGTTACCTTTCCGCTGGTAGAGCCTTGCCTTCAGCATGTGGCGAAACTGGGGTACAAGCGTGTTATCGTTTTCCCCTATTTTCTGTTTTCCGGCATTCTGATTGATCGCATCTATGGGTTTACCGACAGGGTTGCCGCCGCGAATCCGCAGATCCAGTTTTTCAAGGCCGGCTATCTTGGGGACCATCCGAAGGTTCTTGAGACCTTTGCCGAGCGGATCACCGAACAATTGGGCGAAATGGTTCCGCCCACATGCGGAACCTGCAAATACCGCACACAGGTGCTGGGATTTGAGACCGAAGTTGGTGCGGTGCAGGAGAGCCATCATCACCATGTCGAAGGCCAGGGGGCAAACGCACCTGGGTCCAATGTGGCTGACTGCACCCTGTGCGAGGATTTCTGTACCGGTGAATGCCGGCTGGATATGGACCATCATCACGATCACGACCACCACCATCATCACCATCACGATGAACCGCACGCGCATCATCACCATCACCACGCGCAGTACCCACACGCAGACCACCCACTGGGACCGGAAAGCGCGCGCGGGGCCGGCAAGCCATGAGACGGCCTTATGAACACGATCCCGATGCCATCTATGCCGAAAGCTTTGCCACGGTTCGGCGCGAAGCCAGGCTGGAGCGCTTTCCGCCGGGCCTTGACGCGTTGGCCGTTCGCCTGATCCATGCCTGCGGCATGGTTGATGTTGCCGACCGGCTGGCGTTTTCCAAACAAGCCTGGGCGATTGGGCAGGCCGCCTTGGCGGGCGGGGCACCGATACTCTGTGATTGCGAGATGGTCGGTGCCGGGATCATCCGGCGCAATCTGCCTGCAGATAACAATGTGATTGTCACCTTGAATGATGGCCGGGTACCTGCATTGGCCGAAAAGATTGGCAACACCCGGTCGGCTGCGGCTGTTGAACTGTGGCGTGAACACATGGCCGGAGCAGTTGTCGCGATCGGAAACGCGCCGACGGCCCTGTTTCATCTGCTGGAGCTGCTGGATGCGGGATGGCCCAAACCCGCGCTCATTCTGGGGTTTCCGGTCGGGTTTGTCGGCGCTGCGGAAAGCAAGGCCGAACTGGCCACGGACGCGCGCGGCTGTGAGTTCATGGCGCTGCGCGGCCGGCGTGGTGGTTCGGCCATGGCGGCTGCGGCTGTCAATGCCCTTGCTGTTGGATCAAAGGAGACGAAACAGTGAAACCCTGGTTACATGTCGTCGGGATCGGCGAAGACGGGCTGGATGGTCTGACCCCGGCAACCCGTGCCGTGGTCGAGGCGGCCGAAGTCATCGTCGGCGGAGAGCGGCACCATGATCTTGCAACCAATCCGCAGGCCGAAAAAATCGCCTGGCCATCACCGTTTGATGCGTTGATAGAACGGCTGGAATCGCTCCGTGGCAAGCGGGTTGTCGTTCTGGCCTCCGGGGATCCGCTGTGGTACTCGGTCGGCGCAAAAATCGGCAGAACCATCCCGCCCGCAGAAATTATCTACCACCCGCAGGTTGGTGCCTTTCAGTTGGCGGCTGCGCGCATGGGATGGTCAATGGCGGATTTGGAAACGCTGACGGTACATGGCCGACCGGTTGAACAGATGATTGCCTTTATTCAGCCGGATCAAAGGTTGCTGATCCTGACCACGGGTGAGGAAACACCGGCACAGATCGCCCGTTTTCTGACCGAGCGCGGTTTTGGCAAGAGCCGGATGACGGTGCTGGCCAATATGGGTGGAGAACGCGAGCAGCGTTTTGATGGTGTTGCTGATAGCTGGCAACAGGTTGTGCCCCCGTTCAACACCCTGGCGGTGGAATGCATTGCCGCCCCGGATGCAGCGCTATTGCCCCGGGTGCCCGGACTGGCCGACAACCTCTTTCAGCACGACGGGACAATGACAAAACAGGAAGTCCGTGCGGTAACGGTTGCAAAGCTGATGCCCATGCGCGGGGCATTGCTGTGGGATATCGGAACCGGCTGTGGCTCCATCGCCGTGGAATGGATGCGTGCGGCGCGATACGCCCGCGCAATCGGCATTGAGCCCAGGGCGGAGCGGCGCGCCATGGCGGCGGCAAATGCGCTGGCGCTGGGCGTTCCAAAACTGGAACTGATCGAGGGCAAAGTACCGGCAGCCCTGGAAGGTTTGCCGGCGCCCGATGCAATTTTTATTGGTGGCGGACTGAGCCGCAAGACATTTGAAGTTGCATGGGAGGCCCTGCGCCCCCTAGGGCGGCTGGTTGCCAACGCCGTGACATTGGAGAGTGAGGCAATACTGGTCGCCTTGCAAAAACGCCACGGCGGGGATCTGATCAAGATCACGATCAACCGCGCCGAAGATCTCGGAAAAATGAGCGGCTGGAAACCTTTACGCCCCGTCACCCAATGGAGCCTGATCAAGCGATGACAGGCCGGCTCTATGGCATAAGCCTTGGCCCCGGAGATCCGGAACTGATGACGCTGAAGGCCGCGCGCCTGATTGCCGGGGCAAGTGTCGTGGCTTATCCGGCCCTGCCCGAGGGAGAAAGCTTTGCCCGCGCCATTGCGGCCGATCTTGTCGCGCCTGACACACGAGAGATCCGGATGGATATTCCCATGACAACGGAGCGCGCCCCGGCCCAGGCCGCCTATGACAGGAATGCGGCCCGGATCGCGGCTGAACTGGATGCCGGGCGTGATGTCGCCGTCTTGTGTGAGGGGGATGCATTTTTCTACGGCTCTTTCATGTATCTTTTTGCCCGCCTGTCGGGGACATACGCTGTAGAGATCGTGCCGGGGGTGACCAGTGTCACGGCCTGTGCTGCCAGTGCGCTTTTGCCGCTTGCAGCGCGCAACGAAAGGGTAACCGTGCTTCCCGGTCCTCTTCCGGAAGATGAACTGAAGGCCCGGATTGAAGGTGCGGAAACCGTTGTGCTGATGAAGGTGGGCCGCCACATCGGCAAAATTCGCCGGGTGTTTCAGGCCCTGGGGCTGGCGGAACATGCTGTCTATGTGGAACGCGCCAGTCTTCCCGAGCAACGCATACTGCCACTGGAAAAAGCCCCGGATCCCGCACCTTACTTTTCGATGATCCTGCTGGTGAAGGGAGCCGACCCGTGGCTATAGATCCGATCGTGATATGCCTTTCGCGCACAGGCGAGGGCGTGGCGCATGACATTGCCACGGCCTTGGGTGCATCGGTGCATGGCCGCGAAGGCCGCGTGAAAAGGGCGGATGCCTATTTTGCTGATGCACTCATCCATCTGCGTGATCTGTTCGCGGCCGGCGTACCGATGGTCGGCGTTTGTGCCAGCGGCATTCTGATCCGGGCCGTGGCGCCGCTTTTGTCTGACAAACACACCGAGCCGCCGGTTGTTTCGGTATCGGATGATGGTGCTGTGGTGGTGCCGCTGTTGGGCGGGCACCGGGGGGCGAACCGGCTGGCGCAGCAGATTGCCGCAACCCTTGGCAGCAAAGCCGCCATAACAACGGCCGGAGATGTGGCAATGGGCGTGGCGCTTGATGAACCGCCGGCGGGTTATCGGCTCGCCAACTCCGAGCATGCAAAGCCGGTCATGGCTGCGATACTCTCGGGCGCAGGGGTGCGGCAGACAGGCGAGCCCCTGTTTGACCTGCCAGAGGCAACCGATGCCAAGGTGACGATTTCCGTAACAGAAGCCCCGGTCAAAGGCGATGATTCACGGCTGGTCTATCACCCTCAGAGACATGTCCTGGGGGTGGGGAGCGCACGTGGTGCCGATGCGCAGGAACTGTGGCAACTGGTCTGCGAAACGCTTGATCAGGCCGGGGTTGCCCCCGGCGCAGTCGCAAGCATAAACACGCTGGATCTGAAGGCGGATGAGCCGGCAATGAACGCGCTTTCGCAGCGTCTGGGTGCGCCGCTCAGGCTGTTTTCATCCGGGGAACTTGCGCAGGAAGAAAAACGACTGGCAAACCCGTCAGAGGTGGTGCGCGCCGAGGTTGGCTGCCCCGGCGTGGCAGAAGCCGCAGCGCTGGCAGCGGCAGGTGATCAGGGCGCGCTGGTCGTTGAGAAACGAAAAAGCGCCAACTGCACCGCGGCATTGGCCCGCGCGCCGGAATTGATCACCACACACGCCGGACGGGCACGCGGCAGGCTTTCGGTGGTGGGCATCGGCCCTGGCCAGTCTGCCTGGCGCACGCCCGAGGCAAGCCGTCTGATTGCCGATGCCGATTTGCTGGTTGGGTACGGGTTGTATATCGACCTTCTGGGGCCGCTCGCTGCGGGCAAACCCCGGCATGATTTTCCGCTGGGAGGCGAAGAGGCACGCTGCCGCCATGCGCTGGAAGAAGCGGGCAAGGGAAAAAACGTGGCCCTGATCTGTTCAGGGGATGCCGGGATTTATGCCATGGGCGCGCTGGTTTTCGAACTGCTTGACCGGACACCAGAACAGGGAGGCGTGAGTGACGCGGCACACCGTGCGGAGGTGATTTGCACACCGGGGGTGTCCGCGCTTCAGGCCGCAGCTGCGCGCGCCGGGGCACCTTTGGGGCACGATTTCTGCGCAATATCGCTCAGTGACCTGCTGACGCCGCGCGCGGATATCCTGCGACGGCTTCAGGCTGCCGCACAGGGTGATTTCGTGATTGCCTTTTACAACCCGGTATCCAAGCGTCGCCGGACGCTTCTGGCCGAAGCGCGCGACATTCTGCTGGCACATCGTCCGGCCGATACGCCTGTATTGCTGGCCTCAAACCTGGGACGCAAAGACGAAAACCTGCGTTTCCGCAGGCTCGACGCGCTGAAGGTGGATGAGGTGGATATGCTCACCGTCGTGTTGGTGGGATCGTCGCAAAGCCGCCTGCTGAAACTGGGTGAAGGCAAACGCATGTATACGCCGCGCGGCTATGCCAAACGCATCGACGGATAACAACCGCCGGGGGTGGCCGGCGGAGATATTTGCGGAACAGGAAAAGATGGGAATACAAAGCGAATGACGGTTTATTTCATAGGCGCAGGCCCCGGCGACCCGGAGCTTTTGACACTAAAGGCCGGGCGCATTATCGCAACCTGTCCGAACTGCCTTTTTGCGGGATCGCTGGTGCCGCCCGAGGTTGTGGCCGGCGCCCCGAAAGGGGCACGGATCATGGACACGGCGGCGATGACACTGGATGAGACCCATGCGGAAATACGCAAAGCCCACGCGCGCGGCGAAGATGTGGCGCGGGTGCATTCCGGCGACCCGTCTCTATACGGCGCAATAGCAGAACAGATCCGGCGAGTATGCGCGGATGGTATCCCCTATGAGATCATCCCCGGCGTACCGGCCTATGCCGCCGCAGCCGCAGCATTGGGGCAGGAACTGACCATTCCGGAGATTGCGCAGTCGCTGGTACTGACGCGGGTTTCCATGCAGTCCACCGCCATGCCTGAGGGCGAAACTCTGGAGAATTTCGCCCGCACAGGCGCAACGCTGGCCATTCATCTGGGCGTACGCAACATGCGCGAGATCGAGCGTGTGCTGACACCCTTTTACGGCGCCGATTGCCCGGTGGTCGTTGCCTATCGCGTGGGCTGGCCCGATCAGATGATGATCCGCGGTACACTGGCCGATATTCGCAAGAAAGTACGTGCAGAGAAGATAACCCGCACCGCGTTGATTCTGGTGGGCCCGGCATTGGGAAAGGTGCGCGAATTCAGAGATTCCGCGCTTTATGATCCGCGCAAGCCGCATGTTCTGCGCCCGGTCACCGGGGTGGAGCTGGTGGAAGAGAACAATACCTGAAGGGTTTTCAGCCCGCTGATCCGGGATCACAGCCGGCAATGTCCAGAAATCGTCGTTCTATCTGGCTGAGCTGACGTTCGCCATGCCAAAGAAGGTGAAAAGTCCGAACCGGCAACCCAAAGGGCAAGGCCGCCATCGTGCCGGCCTCCAGAGACCGCCTCACCACAAGATTTGACAGCACGGCTGCGCCGGCACCTGCCTCAACCGCAGTGCAAACCGCCTCGTTGGCCGGAAGTTCAAAGGCAACCTCAAGGTCTTTGCAGGTGTGGCCCGCTTTATTCAGAAGCGTTTCCAAAGCCGCACGGGTGCCTGACCCCTGTTCCCGCAGCACCCAGGGAGATTGCAGCAAATCGCTGGTTTTCCGGGGCGGATGTTTCACCCAGGGGTGCGTATGGGCCACCACAAGCGCCAAACTGTCGCCCGGGATCTGACAGCAGGCAAGCGACTGGTCGCTGGGCTCTCCCTCAATGATCCCGATATCCACATCTATATCATGCAGCCTCTGCATCACCTGGACACTGTTGCCGATGCTGGTGGTCAATCTGACACCGGGATAATCCCGGTGAAAGCGATGCATCATCTCGGGCAGCCAGTAGTTTGCCACGGTCTGGCTGGCGGAAAGCCGCAGTGAGCCGCGTTTCAGCCCGGCCAGATCATCCAGCGCCCGTTCGGCAAGGGTGGCACGGGCAAGGACCGCCCGGGCATCTGTCAGAAATCTGCGTCCGGCATCTGTGAGCACGATCCTCCGCCCGATCCGGTCGAACAACCGCACCGCATGGCGCGTTTCCAGCGCGGCAATGGCTGCGCTGGTGGCACTTTGTGTCAGGTTGAGTGCCTCGGCGGCGCGGGTAACATGCTCGCGCTCGGCCACGGCGATAAAAATGCGCAACTGCTCCAGTGTCATAGGGCAAAGGTTACGCCTGCCGTGAAGACAAGTGCAAGGCTGAACAAGCTGATAAAAATCCAGGCGCCCGCCCCCAGAAAGGCCGGTCGCAGCCCCTCTCCCGCCAGTTTGCGAACATCTGTTTCAAGCCCCATTGCGGCCAGCGCAACGGCCAGAAGGAAGCGGGTAAACATCCCGGCTGGCGCAATAACCCGTTCAGGAAGCCAGCCGGTGCTGGCCAGCCCGACCATGGCAATAAACCCGATCACGAACCACGGAATGGCCGGCACGGCTTTTTCAGCAGAACCGGACGCATCACCACGTCGGCGTATCGTGAAGTATTCCAGCGCCAGAACGGTTGGTGCCAGCATCATGACCCGCGTCAGTTTGGCAATCGTTCCGAAATTTCCGGCCTCCTCTCCGCGCTGGTAAGCGGCGGCAATCACCTGCGCCACTTCGTGAATTGACGACCCGGCCCAGAGCCCGAACTGGTGGCTGCTCATTGCCAGAACCCCGGCAGCCATCGGGTAGATCAGCATCGAGAGGGTTCCGAAAACCGTGACACAGGCAACGGCATAGGCTACGTCTTCATCCTTGCCGCGTGTCACAGCATTGGCCGCCAATACGGCTGACGCGCCGCAAATCGACGTGCCCGCCGCGATCAGTTCGGTCAGTTTGCGATCCACTTTCAGCACGCGCCCCAACCACAGTGTAAACATGAATGTGGAAACCAGTGTCAGCGCGATTATGGCAAGTCCGGCCCCACCGACGGCCACCACCTGTGAAAGCGTCAACTGCAAACCGAGCAAAACGATGCCGGCACGCAAAATTCGTTTCAGGCTGAATTTGATTCCCGCCTTTGCCTGCTGTGGCGTTCCGACCAGATTGTGAAAAGCCATTCCGATCATGATGGCCAGAACAAGCGGGCTGAAAAGGCCAAAGCCCGGCATCAGATGAACCCCGTAGGCCAGCCCGGCAATGAATATACTGAGGAACAGGCCGGGAAGGACCCTTGCCATGGGCGGAAGGCCAAGGGGAGCCAGCGTCAACTGTTGCTGTTCGGGGTTTGTTACCGGCATGTTTCTCTCCTTTGTTTATCTGGCTCGTAACGTGCCGCCACAAAGAATAGAAACAGATTGTTATTGTTTAATTCATCGACTTTATAAATGAGTGTTGCCCGCATGATCTGCGGCTCTGCCGAGACACTCGAATCCGCCGTCTTCGCCTTAAGGTTAACTTGACCTTCATGAAAATCATGGCATTCTGTCCAATCAGGGGATGGAGCTATTATGTTGGAATTTTTGCCAAAAGAAGTACGTGAAGGGCTGGAAGCCGCCCGAAGGCAGGACCAGTTTCGCAAAAGCCGGCTGCGCGTACACACGGGTGACGAAATTTTCCCGGTACTGCGTTTCTGGGGTACAGGTTTTTCGCTGAGTGCAGAAAATGCACCGCATTTGCGCGGCCTGATCGACCTTTATGAGGGAAGCCGTCACATGTACCAGTGCCTGATTGTCGCCTCGGAAGAGGAAAACGGTGAAATGAGCTATGAATTCAAGCGTGCTACCGTCGCCAAAGACAAAGCCGCACTGGATTTCGTACGCCCGGATGATGCGCCAATCGCTCTATTGGGGCAAATCTAGGGCGTAGACCTAGCCCGATTTCCCCTTGTTCCGCTTTACCGGGAACGGGAGATATTCCACACCGCCACTTTGTTGCCGCGTCGGTTGCGGGTAAAGCTGCATCATCTCCAGCACATCCTTGGGAATATCGGTTGAAACATTCAGGCCGAGGCTGGCGGCTTCTTCCGCTGAAATCGGATAATCATGGGTCCAGTGGCCGGTCGCCAGCTTTTTCGCCAGCGCGACGGCCTTTTGTTTTGACATCTTGTCCGACAACAGACGGGCCACAGTGTGTTCAACCTGTTTGATCGCCTTTTCGCCGACATCCGCAAGGATCAGCGTATTGTCGTCAACCTTTTCAATCGGTTTACGCGCCACCGCCTTCAGGATTGAGGCCGCAGCCTGCTGCCCGAGCTGTGGATCAACCGGGCCCAGAACAGCATGCGGACTCATCACGATTTCATCGGCAGCCAAGGAAATGAGCGTGCCGCCGGACATGGCGTAATGCGGCACGAATACCGTGACCTTCCCCTTGTGGTCCTGCAAGGCGCGGGCAATCTGCACAGCCGCCAGAACCAGCCCGCCGGGCGTGTGCAGCACCATGTCGATCGGGGTTTCGTCACCGGTCATCTGAATGGCTTGCAGCACTTGTTCGCTGTCATGCACATCAATATAGCGCAGGATCGGAAAGCCGAGGAAACTCATGGTTTCCTGGCGATGCACCATGAGAATGACGCGCGAATTCCGCTCGCGCTGAAGCTGGGCAATCTTGCGCGCACGTTGAAATTCAAGCGCCTTGCGTTGCAGAACCGGTTGCAATGCGGAAAGAATAAAGAACAGCCAAATGAAATCCATACCGGACATCGCAACCTCCATCATTTTTCATTGCACCCAGACTATAGCGTTTCCACGGAAAGAAAAGAGCCGCTTTGCGCCAACCTGCCCGGCTTTGCGTTTTGCGGGGTTGCACAAGGCCGGTTTTTTTGAACAATAGGTAAATGGAAATGAAATCTCTCAAAACATGGCCTGAATCTGCCGCCAACCTGATCGCTGTTGCGGCAGGGCGCGCACCGGCCGATACCGTTATTCGCGGCGGGAAATGGGTGAATGTCCAGTCCCGCGAAATCCTTGAAAACCATGACATCGCCATCGTCGACGGGCGGTTCGCCTATTGCGGGCCGGATGCGTCGCATTGCATTGGCGAGGGCACAAAGGTGATCGAAGCCGAAGGGCGTTACATCATCCCCGGTCTGTGTGATGCGCATATGCACATCGAATCCGGCATGCTGACCCCTGCCGAATTCGCCCGCGCCGTCATCCCGCACGGCACCACGTCGATGTTCACCGACCCGCATGAAATCGCCAATGTTCTGGGCCTGCGCGGCGTGCGCCTGATGCATGATGAGGCCCTGCTGCAACCGATCAACATCTTCACCCAGATGCCCAGTTGCGCCCCCTCGGCGCCGGGTCTGGAAACCACCGGCTATGAAATCACCCCCGAAGATGTGGCCGAGGCCATGACATGGCCCGGCATCATCGGCCTTGGCGAAATGATGAACTTCCCCGGTGTGATCAACGCCGATCCGAAAATGCTGGCCGAAATCGCCGCCACCCAGAACGCCGGTAAAACCGTGGGGGGGCATTACGCCAGCCCCGACCTTGGCCCCGCCTTCCACGCCTATGTCGCCGGCGGTCCGGCGGACGAACACGAAGGCGTTTGCGAAGCCGACGCCATCGCGCGGGTGCGTCAGGGGATGCGCTCTATGATGCGGCTGGGGTCGGCATGGTATGACGTGGAAACACAGATCACCGCCGTGACCGAAAAGGGTCTGGACCCGCGCAACTTTATCCTCTGCACCGACGACAGCCATTCCGGCACGCTGGTCAATGACGGCCATATGAACCGCGTGGTGCGCCATGCGATTGACTGTGGCTGTGACCCTTTGATCGCGCTGCAAATGGCCACCATCAACACCGCCACCCATTTCGGGCTGGAACGCGAACTGGGGTCGATTTCACCGGGCCGGCGTGCCGATCTGATCCTGACCTCGGATCTGAAAACCCTGCCGATCGAAACCGTGATCGCCCGTGGGGTGATCGTGGCCGAGGCGGGAGAAATCAAGGTTGATTGCCCGCATCTGGACTGGCCCGAGGATGCCCGCGGCACCGTGCATCTGGGCAAACATCTGCAAGCGGCGGATTTCGAGATCAAGGCGCCCGAAGGGGCGAATGCCGTCACCGCCAAGGTAATTGGCGTGGTCGAAAACCAGGCCCCGACCAAGGCCCTGACGGCCGAACTGGATGTGCAGGACGGGCTGGTTCTGTGCGACGAGGCAAACGATGTCTGCCAGATCGCGCTGGTCGAGCGCCACCGCGCCACGGGGGATGTGGTAAACGGCTTTGTCTCGGGTTTTGGCTACAAGGGGCGGATGGCGATGGCCAGTTCCGTTGCCCATGACAGCCACCACATGATCGTTGTCGGCACATCGCGCGAGGACATGGCGCTGGCGGCCAACCGTCTGGGCGAGGTCGGCGGCGGGATTACCGTCTGGCAGGACGGGCGCGAACTGGCGCTGGTGCAACTGCCCATCGCCGGCCTGATGTCCGATGCCCCTGCCGTCGAGGTTGCCGCCGCCGCCCAGAAAATGGTCGAGGCCATGGCCGCCTGCGGCTGCACCGTGAACAACGCCTATATGCAACATTCGCTTCTGGCCCTTGTGGTGATCCCCGAATTGCGGATTTCCGACCTTGGGCTGGTGGATGTCACCAAATTCGAACTGACCGGCCTGTTTGAGGAAATTTGATGAACCCACATGACCAGAACACCCCAACCTTGACCCCGCCTCTTGTGCCAGCCCAGAGCTATGACGACCCCAAAGCGGCTGTTGACCGGCTATGCGAACTATACGAAGAGGCCGTGCGTTTCCTGTGCAAGCATTTCAGCAACATAGGAAACGGCCCGCCGCCGGAAACCCGCTTTCGGGCCTATTACCCTGAAATCCGGCTGACCACGACCAGTTACGGGCGTTCTGATAACCGACTGGCCTTTGGCTATGTGGCCAACCCCGGCACTTATGCAACAACCGTCACACGCCCAGACCTGTTCCGGCACTATCTTGAGCAACAGATCGGACTGGTGATGAAAAATCACGGCACTGCGGTCAGTATCGGACAATCAGACACGCCCATGCCGGTGCATTTCGCAGTGGCAAACGAATCTGACGTGACGATCCCGCAGGAAGGCGCCCTGAGCTTTCAGTTGCGCGATGTGTTTGATGTGCCTGATCTGGCAACAACCAATGACGATATCGTCAATGGGTTTGGGTTCAAGTACAGCGACGGCGCTGGCCCACTGGCGCCCTTTACCGCCCAACGTGTGGATTATTCGCTGGCGCGATTGTCCCACTACACGGCAACCCGGCCCGAACATTTTCAGAACCATGTTCTGTTTACCAACTACCAGTTCTATGTCGGCGAATTTGAAGCCTACGCACGCAGGATGCTCGCCGATCCAAAGAGTGGCTATACAAGCTTTGTCGGCCCGAACAACACCGAGATTTTTGAAGCCGATGCGCCAATGCCGACGCCGGCAAAGCTTCCGCAAATGCCGACCTATCACCTGAAGCGTGACGGTCAGGCCGGCATTACACTGGTCAATATCGGGGTCGGTCCTTCGAATGCCAAAACCGCAACCGATCATATTGCAGTGCTGCGCCCCCATGCCTGGCTGATGGTGGGGCATTGTGCGGGCCTTCGCAATTCTCAGAGCCTTGGCGATTTCGTTTTGGCCCATGCCTACCTGCGTGAAGATCACGTGCTGGATGATGATTTGCCCGTCTGGGTCCCGATCCCGGCCCTTGCCGAAATACAGGTGGCCCTGGAGCAAGCGGTAGAGGATGTGACCAAGCTTGAAGGCTATGAATTAAAGCGGCTGATGCGAACCGGCACGGTTGCCTCTCTTGACAACCGCAACTGGGAGCTGCGCGACACGGCCGGGCCAGTACGGCGCCTGAGCCAGAGCCGCGCCATTGCACTGGATATGGAAAGCGCGACAATTGCTGCAAACGGTTTCCGGTTTCGCGTTCCCTATGGCACATTGCTTTGCGTGTCCGACAAGCCCCTGCATGGCGAACTGAAACTTCCGGGAATGGCCTCGGATTTTTATAATTCACAAGTTTTGCGACACCTGCTGATTGGAATACGCGCAATGGAGTCACTCCGCGAAATGCCGCTCGAACGTATCCATTCACGTAAATTGCGCAGCTTTGAAGAGACAGCATTCCTGTAGCGCGTGGAAAAAAGCCAAAAAAGTGGGGAAAAAGCGTTGTTTTTCCCTACTAAACGTTGTGCTAACCCCCAATATCCAGTTTAATGCCGCCAATGAGACCCAACAACGGGACCATACTGAGGAGACATACAATGGCAAAACCGATGACCAAGACCCAACTGGTGGCCGCACTGGCCGAAGAAATGGGCACAGACAAAAAATCGGCCGCAGGGGCGCTGGATGCGATCATTGCAATCATCACCCGCGAGGTTTCCGCTGGCGGAGCTGTGACCCTACCGGGTGTTGGCAAGATCTATTGCCGCGAACGCCCCGAACGCATGGTCCGCAACCCGGCGACTGGCGAGCAGATCAAGAAAGATGCTGACAAAGTGGTCAAGATGACAATCGCCAAGGCTCTGAAAGACAGCGTAAACGGCTAAATTCAGCGCACTTGCACAGATAAATAATACCGATAGGGTCGCCCGATGTGGCGACCCTTTTCGTTTGGGAACAGAAATGGACATCCGCGCAATTTTCATGGGGCTGAGCTTTGCCTTTATCTGGTCGTCAGCTTTCAGTTCGGCCCGGATCATCGTATCCGAGGCACCACCTTTGGCCTCACTTTCATTGCGGTTTCTCATTTCGGGCATTCTGGCGGTTATCCTTGCACGAATGATGGGGCAGTCGTGGCACCTGACCCGCGACCAGTGGCGCGCGACCTTCATTTTCGGCCTGTGCCAGAACGCGCTGTATCTGGGGTTGTTCTTTGTCGCCATGCAAACAATTGAGGCCTCACTGGCCTCGATCATCGCATCGGTCATGCCGTTGATGGTGGCCTTTGCAGGCTGGGCCTTTATGGGCGACAGGCTGCGCCCACTTGCTGTGGCCGGGCTGATTGCCGGTATGATTGGTGTCGTGATTATCATGGGATCCCGGTTTAACGGTGGCGTTGACCTCTTCGGCATCGTCTTGTGTGTGGTCGGCACCGTGGCACTGAGCATTGCAACGCTTTCCATGCGGGGGGCCTCAAGCGGTGGCAATCTGATGATGATCGTTGGCTTGCAGATGTTTGTCGGGGCGGCAGTGCTGGCTTTGGTCTCGTTGATGCTGGAAAGGATCGAAGTGCATTTCACATGGCCGCTGGTACTGGCCTTTGCCTATACAACCCTGGCACCCGGCGTGCTGGCCACATGGATCTGGTTTGCACTTGTGGCCCGGATCGGGCCAATGCGGGCCGCCACATTTCATTTCCTCAATCCGTTTTTCGGCGTTGCGATTGCCTCAGCCCTGCTGGGTGAAAAGCTGGGCGCGGCGGATATTGCCGGTGTCGCCATCATCGCGGGCGGGATTCTTGCTGTGCAATTGTCCAGGCAGACCCAGCGTTAACGTCACTGTGAACAACTGTAACTGCGTATTCAGGTGACAAGGTGGATGAATTTTGGCACCTAGACGCCATGGAACTGTTGTTTGGATATGGCGCAGGGGTGCTGACCCTCATCAACCCTTGTGTACTACCGGTATTGCCGATCGTACTGGCCACCGCATTGCAGGCCAGCCGCTATGGGCCTCTGGCTGTCGCGGCCGGGATGAGCCTGTCATTTGTGCTGCTGGGCGTGGGTGTTGCCGCGCTTGGGCGCAGTTTTGGCATAACCGGCGAAACGATCACACGCGTTGCGGCCTTGCTGATGATCGGCTTTGGTCTGATCATGCTGGTGCCACGGCTGAATAGCGTTTTCGCCACGGCAACCGGTAGTTTTGCGGGACGGGCCGACAGCGAACTTGATTCGGTGGACCGCTCGACCCTGCGCGGGCAGTTTCTGGGTGGTCTGCTTTTGGGGGCGGTGTGGAGCCCCTGTGTTGGCCCCACACTGGGTGGCGCGATTTCACTGGCAAGCCAGGGGGCAAGCCTGCTCTGGGCCGGTGCCATCATGGTTGCCTTTGCCGCCGGGGTCTCAACCATCATTCTGGCCCTGGGCTATGGGGCGCGATCTGCCCTGCAGCGGCGTCAGGCGCTGATGCGCCGTATTGCGGCCCGCTCCAAACCCATTGTCGGCATTGCCTTTGTCGCCGTCGGGTTGATGCTGTTTTTCAACTGGCAAGCCTATATCGAAGGCTGGGTGCTTGATCATCTGCCCGACTGGCTTGTCGATTTTTCTGTTTCGATCTGACCTGAGGAGGTTCAAATGAAAAGACGTGAATTCTTCGCCCTTGCGGGTGCCACCATGTTGCTCCCCAAGACGGCACTTGCCCAGAATGTGCCCGAAATGCTGGTTTATGACGAAGGTTTGGTCGCCGAGCATCTTGCAAAAGGAGAGACTGTTTTTGTCGACTTTTATGCAGACTGGTGTGGAACCTGCCGGGCACAGGACCGGGTGATAAACAAGTTGCGAGCCGCCAACCCATCCTATGACAAGGCAATGACATTCATCAAACTGGATTGGGATCTGTTCGGTGATGGCGATCTGTCAAAATCCCTGAACATTCCGCGCCGCTCGACATTGGTGGTGCTGAAAGGTGACAAGGAAATCGGGCGCGTTGTCGCCGGGACAAGCAAAGCTCAGATAAAAGAGCTGCTTGATGCGGGCATGGCTGCCGCAGCTTCGTAGGTTTTTCGGTTTGAGGGCAGAGTCCAGCCTACCCTGATTCTCTAGGGCGTAGACCTATAAATCCTGCACCACTGGCAACTGTGCCTGAAGGGTGCGGTCAACCAATCCGCCCACCGGCATCCCCGACCTGCCCCCGGTGCAGCAACAAATGGTCCAGCAGCACGCAGGCCATCATCGCCTCGCCCACCGGTACGGCGCGGATGCCGACGCAGGGGTCGTGGCGGCCCTTGGTGATGATCTCGGTATCCTCGCCGGATTTGGTGATCGTCTTGCGCGGGGTCAGGATCGACGAGGTGGGTTTCACGGCAAAGCGCACCACCACGTCTTGCCCTGTGGAAATGCCGCCCAGAATTCCACCCGCGTGGTTAGAGCTGAAAACCGGCCCGTCCGGCCCCATGCTGATCTCGTCGGCGTTTTCCTCGCCGGTCAGAACGGCGGCCCCCATGCCTTCGCCGATCTCGACGCCCTTGACGGCATTGATCGACATCATCGCGGCGGCCAGATCGGTATCGAGCTTGCCATAAACCGGCGCGCCCAGACCGGCGGGCAGGCCGCGGGCGACCACCTCGACCACCGCGCCAACCGAACTGCCGGATTTGCGCAAGCCGTCCAGATAGGTGGCCCATTCCCTGGCCGCGACAGCATCCGGCACCCAGAACGGGTTGCGCGAAACCTCGTCCAGATCAAACCGCGTCCGGTCAATCGCCAATGGTCCCATTTGCACCATATAGCCGATGATTTGTACGTTTGGTGCCAAAACCGCCAGTGCGGCCCGCGCCAATCCGCCCGCCGCCACCCGCGCCGCCGTTTCCCGCGCCGAGGACCGCCCGCCACCGCGCGGGTCACGGATGCCGTATTTCTGCCAATAGGTAATATCGGCGTGGCCGGGGCGGAATTTTTCGGCAATATCGCTGTAATCCTTGGACCGCTGATCGGTATTTTCGATCATCAACTGCACCGGCGTGCCTGTGGTTCTGCCCTCAAACACCCCCGACAGGATACGCACCTGATCCGGTTCGCGCCGCTGGGTGGTATATTTGTTCTGCCCCGGTTTGCGCATGTCCATCCAGTGCTGCAACATCGCCTCATCCACCGGCACATTCGGCGGGCAGCCGTCCACCGTCGCCCCCAGCGCGGGGCCGTGGCTTTCACCCCATGTGGTGACGCGGAACATATGACCGAAGGTATTGAAAGACATCTGATGGCTCCTTTGCCTTATCGGTCTAACGACGGGAAGGGCTGGTCTCAAGAGGTTTTGGCTTGTCATAAGCAACACCGGCGCCTAATAACGGTGTTACCTCGGGGTGCTTACCAAAGCTGAGATGCAATCACGCGAACCCGTTGAACCTGAACCGGTTAAGACCGGCGGAGGGAAGGTACGGAAATTCTCCACCTTTACCCCGCCCGTCGCGAAGTGGAGAACACGAAATGAAAATATCCATATTTGCCGCGGGAATGAGTGTTGTTGCATCCATGGCAACGGCTCAGACCCCTGTGTTGACTGTCTATACCTACGACAGTTTTGTTTCCGACTGGGGCCCCGGTCCCGCTGTTGAAAAAGCATTTGAGGCAACATGTGACTGCGACCTGCAATTTGTGGGCACGGGTGATGGCGCTGCCCTTCTGGCGCGCCTGCGGCTGGAAGGCCCGCGCGGCCCGGCCGATATAGCGCTTGGCCTGGATACCAATCAAACCGCCGCTGCGGCTGAAACAGGCCTGTTTGCCCCACTTTCACAGCCACGCCCAGCGCTGGATTTGCCGGTTGACTGGAATGATCCGTTGTTTCAGCCTTTTGACTGGGGCTATTTTGCATTTGTCTATGACCGCACAAAACTGACCAACCCGCCAGCCAATTTTCGCGAACTGGCTGACAGCAACCTGAAGATCATCATCGAAGATCCCAGATCATCGACGCCCGGCCTCGGGTTGCTCTTGTGGGTAAAGAAAGCCTATGGCGATGATGCCTCCTCGATCTGGAGCGGGTTGGCAGATAACATTGTGACTGTCACAAAAGGCTGGTCCGAGGCCTACGGGCTCTTTCTGGAGGGCGAAGCCGATATGGTGCTGTCATACTCCACCTCTCCGGCCTATCATCTGATCGCCGAGCAGGACGACAGCAAAGCAGCGGCGCGATTTGACGAAGGCCACTACATGCAGATCGAGGTGGCAGGGAAACTGGCGTCATCGGATGTTCCGGAGCTTGCGGATCAGTTTCTGGCTTTCATGGCTTCGGACGCATTCCAGAATCTCATTCCCACCACCAACTGGATGTATCCTGCCAAGCTGCCCGCCGACGGGCTTCCGGATGGTTTTTCTACCCTGATCAAGCCCGAAACCGCATTGATCTACTCACCGGAACAGGCCGCAGCCATACGTAACAAAGCCCTGAGCGAATGGCAAAACGCGCTCTCGGAATAAACCCTTCAACGCTGATCGGGTGGCTATCTGTCGCCTTGGTTCTGGTGTTGACTCTTGGCACGCTCCTGGCGGTGTTCGGGCGGGCCGAGGGCGCATCTTCTATCGGGCCTTCAGATTGGGTTGCCGTGCGTTTCACGCTGCTGCAGGCCGGCCTTTCGGCTGCCATCAGTGTGATACTTGCTGTTCCGTTGGCCCGTGCCCTGGCCCGAAGGCGGTTTATGGGGCGCGGTTTGCTGATTGCATTGATGGGGGCCCCTTTTATCCTGCCGGTAATCGTTGCCGTTCTGGGATTGCTGGCCGTTTTCGGCCGCAACGGCATTGCCAGCACGGTACTGGTCTGGGCCGGGTTTGACCCGATTTCCATTTATGGGCTGGGTGGTGTCCTGCTGGCGCATGTTTTCTTTAATCTGCCTTTGGCCACGCGGCTGATCCTGCAGGGATGGCTGGCAATCCCTGCCGAGCGCTTTCGTCTGGCCGCCGAGCTTGGCTTTTCCTGCCGCGCTGTCGCCCGGCATTTGGAGCGCCCGATGCTGCGCGCGGTTTTGCCCGGCGCCTTCATGGTTGTATTTCTGATTTGCATGACAAGTTTTGCCGTTGTGCTGGTGCTGGGCGGAGGGCCAAGGGCGACCACTGTCGAGCTTGCGATCTATCAGGCTTTCAGGTTTGATTTTGACCTCTCCAAGGCAGCACAACTGGCTGGCATCCAATTCACATTGGGAGCATTGGCAACTGTTGTTGCACTGCGGGTTTCAGCCCCGATGTCGGCGGGCAGCGGGCTGGACAGGGTCGTCATGCGGTGGGATTCATCCGCGATCTGGCTGCGGGTGCAAGACAGTATTATCATGCTGGCGGCGGCCTTGTTCCTGCTGGCACCACTTGCCGCAATTCTCGTGGCCGGGACAGGCCAGGTTTTCCGGCTTCCGCCGCAGGTCTGGCTATCTGCCGAACGTTCGCTGCTGGTGGCCATGGCCGCCATGACATTGACCGTTCTTTTTTCTCTGACAATGGCCCTGAACGTTGTCCGGCTGCGTCATAGGCGGCGGCTGTCAATGACCATCGAAGCCATTGGCTATCTGACCCTGGCGGCTTCGCCCCTGGTTATCGGGACCGGATTATTCATTCTGCTGTTTCCCATAGCCAATCCGGTTGCACTGGCCTTACCGGTAACTGCGATCGTAAATGCAGTGATGAGTCTGCCCTTTGCCCTGCGCATTCTGAAACCGGCCATTATGGAGGTTGAACAGACCTATGGTTCGTTGGCGGATAGTCTGGGCCTGAGAGGTACAGCACGGTTGCGGCTGTTGATTCTTCCGCGCATTCGTGGCCCTCTTGGGTTTGCTGCGGGCCTCGCGGCGGCATTGTCCATGGGGGATCTTGGCGTCATTGCCTTGTTTGCCGGTCCGGATCAGGCAACATTGCCAATGCAGCTATATCGGTTGATGTCAGCTTATCGGATGGCCGAAGCAGCCGGAGCAGCGCTGTTGCTGCTTATCCTCAGCTTTGCACTGTTCTGGATGTTTGACAAAGGGGGCCGAATGAATGCTGACACTTGATGGACTGGTCATCCAACAAGGTGACTTCCGCCTGACGGCGGATTTCACTGTTCCAACCGGGGACCGGGTTGCGGTGCTCGGGCCTTCTGGTGGCGGAAAATCGACCCTGCTGGGGGCGATCGCAGGGTTTATTCGGCCTACACGCGGCCGGATCTTGTGGAACGGGGAAGTTCTGAATGACAAACCACCAGGACAGAGACCTGTCAGTATCCTGTTTCAGGAAAACAACCTGTTCCCGCACATGACAGCAGAACATAATATCGGATTGGGTCTGAAACCCGATCTGAAGCTATCCGAGAGCGAACGCGCGCAAGTCAATGCAGCATTGATCCGTGTCGGGCTGGACGGCTTGGGAAAACGGAAACCGGCGGCATTGTCCGGAGGCCAACAAAGCCGTGTGGCGCTGGCACGCATGCTTTTGCGCGGCAAACCATTGGTCCTGCTGGACGAGCCTTTTGCGGCGCTTGGCCCTGCACTGAAAAACGAAATGCTGGACCTGGTGAATGATCTGGCAAAAGAAACCGGCGCAACCGTTCTGATGGTCACTCATAATCCGGAAGATGCACACAGATTTGCCCCGCAGACGATCCTTGTGGCGGAAGGAGCCGCTTTGCCACCCCAGGATACAGACGCCCTTTTTGCCAACCCGCCCAAGGCCCTGAGCCAATATCTGGGCAATCCGAATGCCGATGAATAAAAGCGCCCCGAATTGGAGCGCTTTTACTTCTTACCTCTTCGAGCAATTAGTCCTTACTCGTCCTCACTTTTCGCCTTGTGTTTGATCGGCGCCCAGAGAGTCTTGTTTGTCAAATACAAAAGCGATGCCAAAATCGCCAGCATGATAACCGCAACAAAGCCCGACCTCTTGCGGGCCATCATCTTGGGCTCGGCTGTCCACATCAGGAAGGCAGCCACGTCTTCTGCTTCGCTGCGCAAATCGTTTGGAGAGCCGTCGGCAAACTCGACATCCTCGCCCGACAAAGGCGGAGGCATGGCGATCCAGCCCCCTGGGAATGCCGTATTCTCATAAAAAGTTGTACCGGCTTCCTCTTTTTCTTCGCCGGTGAATCCTTCCATGATCGAGAAGATATGTTCCGGGCCGCCAATACCCCGCAGAAGCTGGTTCAGACCTGTGCCCTTTGGCCCTTCAAAACCCTTGCGGGCCTTGGCCATCAAGGATAAATCCGGTGCTTTGGGATCTGCCGAGGGTGGAAAATGATCAGAGGGCTTGGCCGGGCGTGTATCGCCTGGTTCTGCTCCATCTGAATCATCCGGTACTTCGAATTGCTTGGCATAGGCGCGTACCTGATCTGCCGGCAGTTCCGGGCCGCCCGGATCACCGATTGTGCGGATCGGCACGTATTTCAACCCATGGCATGCAGCACAGACTTCGGTGTAGACCTGAAGCCCGCGCTGCAATTGCAACCTGTCATACTTCCCGAATGGCCCTTCAAAAGAAAAGGCGACATCTTCGGTATGGATTTCTTCGCTGGCCAACGCCCCGCCAGTGGCAAGGGCAAGCGTGGTCAGGGCTGTTACGGTAAGTTTCCTGATCATCAGTCTTGATCCTTTCTCACTCGGCCGGCGCGTTATGCGCATCGCCGTAATGGGCGTTAAAGTCTTCCTCGATGGTTTTGGGTGTTGGCAATGGCTTCTCAATCAAACCCAGCAGAGGCAGGACCACCAGAAAATAAGCAAACCAGTATGCTGCCGCAATCAGTGAAATCCATCCCATCACATCGCTGGGTTTCTGGCTCCCCGCCCACATCAGAACGATAAAATCGACCACGAGGAAAGCAAACCACCATTTGAACATCGGCCGGTAGCGGCCGGACCGTACGGAAGATGTATCAAGCCAGGGGACCAGGGCCATGACAATAATCGCGCCAAACATGGCAATCACGCCAAAGAATTTAGCGTCAACGATGCCGCCTGTCAGGAAGCTTGCAATCTGAACAACCCAGACATCAGCCGTAAAGGCACGCAAGATGGCATAGAACGGCAGGAAATACCACTCCGGCACAATATGCGCTGGTGTCATCAGCGGGTTGGCTTCGATATAGTTGTCTGGCTCTCCGAGGAAGTTGGGCATGAAGCCGACAACCGCAAAGAAGAGAAGCAGGACAACCGCCAGCGCAAACAGATCCTTGATCACGAAATAGGGCCAGAATGGCAGCGTGTCTTTTTCGGCCTCTTCTTTCGAGCCGCGCCGCACCTCAACCCCGGTCGGGTTGGAGTTCCCGGTTGTATGAAAGGCCCAGATATGCACCGCAACCAATGCTGCAATGATAAAAGGCAGCAGGTAATGAAGGCTGAAAAACCGGTTCAGCGTTGCATTGTCCACTGCCGGCCCGCCAAGCAGCCAAGTCTGAAGCGATTCCCCGATAAAGGGAATGGCGCCAAACAGGCCGGTGATAACCGTTGCGCCCCAGAAAGACATCTGCCCCCAGGGGAGAACATAGCCCATAAAGGCCGTGGCCATCATCGCCAGATAGATCAGCATGCCGATGATCCATGTCACTTCACGCGGGGATTTGTATGAGCCGTAATAGAGACCGCGGAAAATGTGGATATATACAGCCAGAAAGAACAGCGACGCGCCGTTTGCATGGATATACCGCAGCATATGACCGGCATTAACATCGCGCATGATGTGTTCAACGCTGGCAAAGGCCAGATCGACATGTGGTGTGTAATGCATGGCCAGGATGATGCCTGTAACAATCTGCAAAACCAGGCAGAAAGCCAATACGATCCCCCAGATCCACATCCAGTTCAGGTTTTTCGGGGTTGGGATCATGATCGTGTCATAAATCAATCCAACGATTGGCAGGCGCTGATGCAGCCATTTTTCGAACCGTGTCTTTGGCTCGTAGTGATCGTGAGGAATTCCAGACATCTTTTTCTCCCCTAGCCCAGCTGGATCGTTTGTTCGTCAAAGAATTTGGCGATCGGAACATCAAGGTTCCGGGGGGCGGGGCCTTTGCGGATGCGCCCGGCACTGTCATAGTGCGAACCATGGCAAGGGCAGAACCAGCCGCCGAAATCGCCTGCCTTGTTGCCCAGCGGTACGCAGCCAAGATGGGTACAAACCCCCATCTCTACCAACCATTCCCCATTTTCATCCAGGGTACGGTTTTCATCTGTGGCCGGGGCATCGGGCGGAAGGTTGGCATTGCGTGCGATAGGATCAACCAATTCTTCCAGCTTGACGCTTCGGGCCAGGTCGATATCGTCCTGATCCCGGCGGCGGATGAACACCGGTTTGCCGCGCCATTTCACCGTAATCTGTTCGCCAACCTCAATTGCATCAATTGGCACCAGTATGGATGAAAGCGCCTGCACATCAGCGCTGGGGTTCATCTGATTGATCAGGGGCCAGACAGCGGCCCCGGTTGCAACGGCCCCAACACCAGCAGTCGCGTAATACAGGAAGTCCCTGCGGACGCTGTCGTGATCTTCTACATGAGACACGAGTTTCTCCTCTCAAAGCCAGTTAATGCCAATCCTGAGCCCATGTTTCGTATCCGCAGGCGCAGGACGTTCGCGGCGCTCTTTCGCGATTGTTTAGCCCTGTAAGGAAACTTCGTCCAGAAGGCATTTCGCCCTAGTTAAAAAATATCTTGGGCGCGGTATTTCTGCTGTATCAGGTGCAATCCCGAAAATCGCTCATTCCGGCACAGTGGCCAGCATGCTTTTGCGTTGCGCAAAACTTGCAAACCAGTCGTCCAACTCGTCCCGACCTTTGCGCCAGTTTCTGTCTGAGTGGCGAAAATCCAGATAGCCCAGCGCACATCCCAAGGCAATTTGCCCCATGTCCAGCGGACCGGCAAGATGGCTTATCCAGCGCGTATTGATGGCATCGAGTGTACGGCTTATTTTTTCCCATTGCCCGTTCATCCAGTCATCTGACTGCATGTTTTCGGGCCGGCATCTTGCTTCGTAAACAATAAGTACAGCGGCATCCATCATGCCGTCTGCCGTCGCCTCCAGCGTCAGTATTTCCCAAAGGCGGTTCTGACTGTACAGCCCGGCCTGAATGCGGCCATCCAGATAGCGGCAGATTACCCGGCTGTCATAGAGCGCCGGGCCATCACTTCGCTCTAGCGCCGGCAGCTTTCCCAGCGGGTTCTGGGCCGTCGGCATCTGGCTGGAATCCAAGGGTGATCCGGTTGCAAACACCAGATCAATGTCATCCAACTGACCCGTCTCGTGCATCAGAACCAGAACCTTGCGCGCAAATGGCGACGCTGGGGAGTAATATAATCGCATTACAGCCTCCGAATCCGAAACCGACCCAGTGCTGTCAGGTCAACTTCAACACCGGGCCCGTCTGTGCCCAGACGGATAACCCGGCGCATGCGTGCTGTTGCATTGGTTTGGCTGGAATCCCGGCGCATGGTCATTCCTTCCTCAAGATCGTCCATGGCGTCCTCGGCACGCTGATCCCTGCGTCCGGGACCGACACGCCGAGTGGCGGCATATGCGACCAGCGCAACAGCACCATAGCGCAACGCAATTGTGGCAATAGGGGCAAGTGGCAATGGCATGTCATTTCTCCCTTCAGTCTACCCACAATGTAGGAACGCTGCGGCGTTCTGTCTACTTACCCAGACATTCATTCGCCATTTGGCGCCATCATGAGAGCAGACAAAACAGCACATTCCTGACCGATTCCCCTGGCTTTCACTTGGCGAGATGCGGCCATGCGGACGGAATCAGGTTTGTTCTGGGCCAGTTTCCACGTGCCCTCTGTTTGCGTGATGTCCAGCCGGAATGGTACAATCTGCCGTAGCATACGTTCAAGAACATCCTCTGACATTTTTGCGCTGGTCCAGATTGGTTTTGGCGCCAGTTGCTGCTCAAAATGGGCAGACAGCCGATCCAACAGGTCAGGCAATTCATCTTGCTCAAGCCGGCGGAGGGTTCCGCGCAAGTGCACGGCAACGTAGTTCCATGTTGGCACCATGTCGCTGGCTTCGTACCAATCCGGGGATATGTAACTGTCGGGTCCCAAAACGGCTATAACCGCAGGAACCGGCGCGGATATGGCCCGGACAATGGCATTGGATCGGACCAGATGCAGATCTGCATATTGCCCGTCATCAGACAACAAGAACGGCACATGTGCCAGCAATGGTCCAAAGTCCCCATTGGTTGAAAGAACCCCGAACCCGCGTTCTCTGGCATATGCCTGGTTGGTTTCTTTGGGCATTCCACGATAGACCGGATTTGGATGCACCACAGTTCTCCTTCGGTTTCGGTTGGCCTTTGGTCGGCATAAACAGGCGGCGACTGACTGTCGTCAGAGTGCGCGTTCCGATGGGAACACGACAACCTCGTCCCCAGCCTGCCATCTGGTATACTTCTGCATAGCGGAAAGAAACAATGGCGACGCAATGAAATCAGCAAGCCAGCGCGCCAGATGTGGCCAAGGCTGAGCATCAAACCATTCTTTGTCGACAAAGGCAAACTGGCGCACAAAGGATAAAATGGCCATATCAGCCAATCGCGGCGTTGATCCGAACAGCCAATCCTGACCGGACAAGCGCCCGTTCAATTCGTGCAGAAAGCCTGCTGCCCGATCCCGCTCGCCGCGCGGATCAAAATTCGGGTATCTGTTTGCGTATTTATAGTGATCAAGCGCCGGTTTGAATTTTGTCTCGCACACGCTGATCAGCGCGTGACCCAATGGCGGCATTTCAAGCCAGCCTTCAGGATCATTCCGTCCCAGCGCCCATTTCATGATCTCAAGGCTTTCATCAATGACACCTTCCGGAAGGACCAGAACGGGAACAGTGGCCTTGGCCGAGGCCGCGCATAATTCGGCGGGCTTGTCTCGTAACACGACCTCTCGCAATTCCACGACCTGGGCGGATGCGGTCAGGGCCAAGCGTGCACGTATTGCATAGGGGCAGCGGCGAAAAGAATAGAGAACGGGTAGAATCGGGACTATTCCATGCGTTGTTTCAGTTCTTCAAGATGTTTTTCACGCATCGCAGCCTTTTTGGCTTTCATGATCTCGTTATACTCAAATTCAGCCACTTCAATGATTTTCCGGTTTCTCACATACCATACCAGTGCCACCAGCCCGGAAATCATGAACCCGAGCGCAATCCATTTCATCAGGCCGACATCAAGGTAGAGAACGAAAAGGTTGAATATGAAAAGAACGATTGACAGTGCGCCACCCAGCAAAGCCCAGATCAGAACGGCTTCGTTTCCGGCATCCCGGCGACTGGTTTTTGCCAGCCACTTTTCATATTCCCGCATGGTATCCTCTGAGATCAACCTCCTGCCAACAATTGTCGACCATCATGGCCGACAATGACCGAATTTACAATCGTGCCCACTTTCTGATCGCTGTCGAACCGGACTTCGGCAAATTGTTCGGTGCGTCCCATTCGGGCACTTTCCATCAGAATTCTGTGCGTCTTTCCGGTTTGTTCCTTGAGATGCAAATCAACCTGTCTGGCCCCTTCGGCGCGCAACATCGCCGCCCGGGCCTTGATGTCACGCCCATTGACCTGCGGCATACGTGCCGCCGGCGTGTTTGGACGCGGCGAATAAGGGAAAACATGCAGCCATGTCAGTTTACATTCGCGAACCAGTTTCAGCGAGTTCCCAAACATCGCGTCGGTTTCTGTTGGAAACCCGGCAATGATGTCAGCGCCAAAGGTCATATCCGGACGCAAGGACAGTGCCCGTTCGGTAAAAGCGATTGCATCTTCTCGGCTATGTCGGCGTTTCATGCGCTTCAGGATCATGTTGTCGCCGGCTTGCAAAGACAGGTGAAGATGCGGCATCAGGCGTGGTTCCGTTGCGATGGCCTGCATCAGGGCCTCGTCGGCCTCGATACTGTCAATCGACGAAATACGCAGGCGCGGCAAATCGGGCACCAGCCGCAGGATGCGCAGCACCAGATCACCCAGATGCGGCGCGGCGGGCAGATCAGCTCCCCAACTTGTCAGATCGACCCCCGTGAGCACGACCTCTTTGTACCCCTTGTCCACCAGACGTTTGATCTGCTCAACAATGACACCAGCCGCCACCGATCGTGAATTGCCGCGCCCATAGGGGATTATGCAAAAGGTGCAGCGATGGTCACAGCCGTTTTGGACTTGCACATAGGCACGCGCACGTGTGCCAAAACCATCAATCAGGTGCCCTGCGGTTTCCGTGACCGACATGATGTCATCTACCTGAACCGCGGGGGTATCCCCGACAAAATCAGGTGCGAGGCCCTGCCAGGTTTCCGGCTGCATCTTTTCGTTGTTGCCGACAACCAGATCGACCTCTGACATCGCAGAAAATGTCGCCGGTTCTGTCTGGGCGGCACATCCGGTGACAATCATTCGGGCGTCCGGATTTTCCCGGCGCAGTCTGCGTATCTCCTGACGGGCCTTGCGCACGGCCTCGCTGGTCACGGCACAGGTGTTGACGATAACGGCATTACCCACGCCTGCCTGTTCGCTCAGGGCCTTCATGGCCTCTGTTTCATAGGCATTCAAACGACATCCGAGTGTCGCAAAAACCGGGGACTTGGCAGTCATCACAACGAATCCAGAAAAGCCTGCGTCAGCGTGGCATCATAAACATGTGCAGTCGGACCAGACAACCAGACACCATCTTCGCGCCAACTGACTCCGAGCCAGCCGCCGTCGGCCTGAATGCGAACATTTCTATCGGTCAGCCCGCGACGGTTTGCGGCAACGGCGGCGGCACAGGCTCCCGAGCCGCAAGCCAGTGTTATCCCCGTCCCCCTCTCCCAGACCCGGAGGCGGATTTCGTCACGCGCACGCACCTGAACAAACCCGACATTTGTTGCCTTGGGGAACAGTGCATCCGTTTCGTATTTCGCGCCTTCTGCCGCAACGTCCACCTGTTCCACCTCTTTGACAAAGAAAACGCAATGCGGGTTACCCATCCCCACAGCGGCAGGGCTGCCGGGCAGCGGCAGTGCATCCGGATCAACATCCCGGCTCAGTGGAATCGCCTGCCATGTCAGTTGCGGCTGCCCCATGTTGACGCTGACGATTCCACCCGCGCGCGCCGCCTGCAATACCCCCCGTGCCGTACGAACTGTAAGAGCATCCTTGCCAGTCTCATCCATGATATATTTAGCGACACACCGGGTGGCATTACCGCAGGCGCCCGCCCGGCTGCCATCACAATTCCAGAAATCCAGATCAATATCAGCCCTGTCCGAACTCCGGATTTCAGCAAGCTGATCAAATCCGACACCCGTATGGCGATCACCCAGGGCACGGGCCAGTTTTGCAGTCATCACGGTATCCCGCCTTCGTGAATCGATGATCACGAAGTCATTTCCCAACCCGTGCATTTTCATGAACGTCAGGTTTGCGGATGCTTTTGCCTTTTGCATAAGGGGGCATATAGCCGGGCATTTATCGCAATACCAGTGATTGCCGAAAAAAGAAGCGATTCAGGGCTTGACCCCGGCGCATGGCTTTTCTAGTTAGGCGCCTCATGTGGGCCGTTAGCTCAGTTGGTAGAGCAACTGACTTTTAATCAGTGGGTCGCAGGTTCGAATCCTGCACGGCTCACCACATTACCGTTTGTGTGAATAATCATGACTGAGTGCCCTTTCAGTCAGGCTCTTGTCCTTTTGCGTCAGGGCGTGGTTCCTTTTGTCCAATTTATATTTTAGACACCCCTGCAGGCACCAAGATGAGCTGGATGGGGAAACATACCCCGAAGAAGAGTCATGCTATCATGAGATAGCCCAAACCCCAGTTTTAATAATAGCCAATTGCACCGGGCGCGGGATTGTCAGCAGCTCACGTTGAGCCAAGGTGGTCTCTGCCTTCTTATGGCGGGTTCTTGTCAGCGGGTTGTTAAAGGAAGAAATTTCTCGGCGACAGACCAGACTGAAACCAGCTGACAAAGCTATAGATCGAATATACGGGTAACCCTGTGGCGGTGTGAATGTCGTGCGCATAAGGGGCCATGTTGGTGCATTCCAGAATGATTGCGCCAACATCTGGATATTGCTGGATAAGGGATTGCGCGGCGTTGATCAGGTCCAATCGGCAGGCCGCAATATCCAGTTCGGGGGTATCACTTAAAATGGCCTGACTAAAGTAGTGACCATTGTCCGTCCCCATAATGGGGGTATCTTCGGGGACCCCTGCCGCCGCCAGATGCGCAGGGGTTAATGTGTTTGCGGAAATGGTCAAAATACCGACCCGCCGGCCCTTTGGCAAAAGACACTGAATCATCGAAACCTGCATTAACGACGATGTTGCCACCGGCAGACCAAGCGCCTCTTTGACCTCGTCCTGAATAAGCGAGAGGAACCCGCAACTGGTGGTGATCCCGGCACACCCCATCTGCACCAGTTCACGCCCAGCCTTGATAAAGGCCTTGGTCAACAACCGTGGATCGTCACAAACCACCTTATCCGCCGTTGCGCCCCGAACCATGCGGTAGTGTACCGGAAAAGGCCATGTCTGCGGATTACCGATATCCCCGAAAACTCGGGGAAAGCGCGTTTCCAGCATCAGTATCCCGACAGTTGCGGCGGTTTGCATCCTGTTGTCCCGTGTCATATGTACCCTCTCCAACCAACCCGATATGGAATTGTCTATCATCCTGAACGTCACCGAAGAAATCTATTTGGAGTGTCGTTTACACCGGGACTTGAACATCGCAGCCACAAGGGCTGAACAATGCGGCCGAGGTTTCGCATAAACCTACCCGACGACGGGAGCGTGCCATGGGCCGGTTCAAATCCCCACGTCACGCACAACAATTTCATCCGCCCACGACCAGATCAATGTTTTATTCAGACCTCGCCGACACCAATCGACCGCCAGATCGTCCCGCCATGCCAGATCAGATGCTTTCGTTATCTGGCACGATATTACGTGTGAATTTGCTGCCGGTTAAAATTGTCGAAAACCCGATTCCTGTTGTAACAGTTATAGTGTTCGAGGTTCTTCAGCCCTGCCACACCATCTCGCTCGACACGGCTGTTCATACCTGATTGAAATCAATGATTTTAAAGCTTTTTTATGATTGTCATGCTGGGCACAGTTTACCACCTGTCACCCCCATTTCCCATGCATTTGTGTGTATAAAACCGGGGTGGTGCCCTCCCATGTGGTTTTGATCAACCTTGGAAGCAGGTGAGCCAAAGCAAGAGTAAACAAACCGAAGAACTCTCCGCTCCTAAATTGTGGATGCTAAACCGTGATAAAATCCATCTCACCCGCCCGGAACCTGTCGGATGTTATCCGGCAACCACGTTGCGATTTCCGGCCAGATCACAAGGATCACCACCATCAGCAACATCAACCCGACCATCGGTACAGCCGTTTTGGCGATATAGGAGATCTCGTGTTTGGTCATGCCCTGCAGCACAAACAGGTTGAACCCGATGGGTGGTGTGACCTGTGCCATTTCCACGACGACCACGATGAAGATGCCAAACCAGATAATGTCAATGCCTGCCTGCCGGATCATTGGCTCGACAATCGCCATGGTCAGCACCACTGACGAAATCCCGTCCAGAAACATGCCCAGGAAGACATAGAAAACCGTCAGCACAACAATCAGCATCGTCGGTGACATATGCAGGCTGTCGATCCATGCTGCCAGCATCCGTGGCAAGCCCGTGAACCCCATGGACAGTGACAGGAAAAACGCCCCCATCAGGATCAGCGCGATCATCGCCGAGGTCCGCGTCGCCCCCATTAATGAGGCCGAGAATGTGCTCCAGTTCAGCGACCCTTGCAGGGCGGCAAGGGCAAGCGAGCCGAGAACGCCGACCGCTGCAGCCTCGGTGGCTGTGGCGTATCCCAGATACATCGAACCGATCACCACCGAGACCAGCAACAACACCGGCGCCAGGAAGCGGCTTTCGGACAGCATTTGCAACAGGCTCATCGCCGGCTCCGGTTTTGGCCTCTGGTCCTTGAACAGGAAATGCCAGCCCATGATATACAGCGCAAACAGGCTGGCCAGAACCAGACCGGGGATGATACCGGCCATGAACAATTTGGTAATGCTTTCGTTGATCGACACGCCGTAAACGATCAGTGTCAGCGATGGCGGGATCATCAGGCCCAGCGTGGCGGCCCCGGCCAGGGTGCCGATGATCATGTGCTCGGGATAGCCGCGTTTGCGCAACTCTGGGATCGACATTTTGCCAACCGTGGTCAGGGTGGCCGCCGAAGACCCCGAAACGGCGGCAAAGATGGTGCAACCGGCGATATTGGTATGCAGCAACCCGCCCGGCAACCAGCGCAACCACGGCGCAAGCCCGCGGAACATATCCTGTGACAATCGCGTTCGATACAGGATTTCTCCCATCCAGATAAACAGCGGCAGGGCGGTCAGGGTCCAGCTGCTGGCCCCCGTCCAGATAGTGGTGATCATCGCGTCCCCTGCGGGACGGGTGGTGAACAGCTCCATCCCCACCCAGGCAACCCCCATCAGGGCCAATCCGACCCAGACCGAACCGCCCAGCAGGGCAAACAGCACAAACAGAAAGGTCAGGGTTGCGTATAATTCGTTCATTCCAGTGCCTCGCCCACAATGCTGGTTTCACCGTTCACCAAAAGCCGCGTCAACGCATCCCACAGGGCCACGGCCAGCAGGATGGTACCGATCGACATGGGCAGTTGTGGCAGCCAGATCGGGGTATAAACCCATCCCGCACCGGTTTCAGCCCAGATCTGCCCCCATTTTGACGGTGCATTGGCAAACATGGAAAAGAAGGCGATCAGCCATTCCGGCGTATAGTCCTGCCCCTGCGTGCGGTCATTCAGCATCACCGACATGAAGTTGGTTTTGACTGCATATCGGGCGAAATAGGTGGCGATGACAGCGGCAATCAGCGTCGCCAACGCATCCAGCCAGAAACGGGTGTATTTGTTCATGTTCAGAAAGATCGACACACGGATATGGTTGCCGTTTACCAGCGCATAGGCCAGTGCAAAGAAGGATGTCGCGGCCATTGCATAGCCCGCATATTCGGTCGATCCGGGGAAGGTTATGCCGGACCATCGGGCAATCATCTGCGCCACGATCAGCAGCAGGATCAGCAGCATGAAAAAGGCAGCAATAACACCGGCAATGACATAGACCCTGTCCAGAATACGCCAAACCGGTGACAGCATCCGTTTCGCCGTCTGGCGCTGAATCAGGCAGAACCCTGCCAGCAATGCCGGAAATACAAACAGCCACACCCATAAGGGCAGCCCCAGAAATGGTTGCCAGTCTCTCACATCAACTTCCCTTGAAACCCTGAGTGTGGCCCCCGTTCAACGACGGGGGCCACTGGCCATTTACATCTTGTGGTAAGCGTCCAGAATAGCCTGACCGTCAGCGCCGGTCTGCTCCAGCCAATCGGCAGTCATCTTTTCGCCAATCGCTTTCAACTCGGCCAGAAACTCGGGGCCGGCGTCGGTCACGGTCATGCCGTTGGCCTGCAACTGTTCGAAATACCAGTTCGCCAGTTCCTCGGATTTGGCGGCACAGGCGGCACCGGTTTCATCGGCGGCCTTTTGCAGGGCGGCTTTGGTGGTGTCGTCCAGACCGTCCCAGACACCCTTGTTCACCATCACATAGTTGCGCGGCAGCCATGCGTTGACCTTGTAGTAATGGTCCAGATACTCCCAGACCTTGCGGTCATAGCCGGTGGACCCTGACGAAATGAAAGCCTCGACCACGCCGGTGGCCAAGGCCTGGCTCAGCTCGGCGGCCTCGACCTGCACCGGCACCATGCCCAGTGCTTCGGCAAAGGTGGCCGTTGCGGTGTTGTAGGAGCGGAACTTCAGCCCCTGCGTATCCTTGGATGAATTCACCTCCTTGTTGAAATAGAAGCCCTGCCCCGGCCACGGGCATGTATAAAGCGCCACAAGGTTCAGATCGGCCAGTTGCGCGTTCACCTTGTCCTTGGCCGCCTGCCACAGCTTTTCATTGTCTTCATAGGTGGTGGCAACAAACGGCAGGTTGTCCCAGCCCAGCAAGGGGGCCTCGTTGGCGTGGGCCGACATGAAACGTTCGCCGATCGGCACCTGACCGGTCTGGATGGCGCGCTTGATCTCGCCGCCTTTGAACAATGATCCCCCGGGATGCACGGTGATATTGATGCCGCCATTTGTATATTCGCGCACCTTGTCGGCAAACACCACGCCCATTTCCGAATGGAAATTGGTGGCGGAATAGGCCATCGGCATATCCCAGTCCTCGGCCATTGCCGCAGAGGCGCCAAGGGTCAGGGCAACGGTGACTGCCGCCGCCAGATTGGTTTTGAATGTGATCATTTATGTTCTCCCTATTATTGATCTACAGTCGTATCTTACTTTGCGAACCTTTGTGGTGTGAAAGGCCGGGCATCGTAATTTGTCGGCGTTCCATTTACCAGATCAGCAACCATGCGTCCGGTTTTCGGCCCGCCTGTCAACCCTATATGATGATGGCCAAAGGCAGCAAAGACGCCGCTATCGCCGATTTCCCCGATCAATGGCAGGCTGTCGGACGGTGCGGGGCGAAAGCCCAGCCATTCCTCCTCGCTGTCGGCCTGCATTTGCGGAAATATTTCGGCCACCTTGCGGCGTAGCAGCTTTAGCGGTGCCTTTGACAATCTGTCTTTCATCCCCCCGAATTCGACAACACCTGCACACCTTAGCCCCTGATCCATTTGCGTTGCAACGAATTTCCCCGTGGCCAGCATCATCGGGTTGCGCGGTGTTTCGCTGGGGTTTTTGTAAACGATATGATAGCCACGCTCGGCCTCCAGCGGCACATTGATGCCCAGCTTGCCCATCAGCGGCTTGGACCAGACACCGGCCGACAATACAGCCCCGTCGCAATGAATACGCCCCTGATCGGTATCCACTGCCGAAATCCGCCCGCCAGACAGGTCGAAATCCTTGACCTCGGCCTGCATGAACTGCCCACCCAATTCCTGCAGGTGCGCCACCAGATCTTTGACATAGGCCGCGGGGTTCAGGATAAACCCGTGGTTTTTGTTCACCGCCAGCAGCTTGACATCGGGCGACAGGATCGGCTCGGCCTCTTGCACCGCTGGCCCTTCGATGATCGAAGGCACAAAGCCCGCCTTGCGCCGCAATTCCCAGACATAGGCATCGGCCTCAAAGGCCGCGCGGTCGGCATAGACAAAATTGTACTCACTTTCCTGCACCCATTTCGCCGCCTTGGTGCCGGCCGTCAGCGCCTGATGCTGTTCCAGACTATCGCCGACGATCAGCGTCAACCCCTCCGAAATCCGGCGGGTATCGGTGTCATTGGCATGGGACAGATACCGCATCAGCCATGGCAGCAATCTGGGCGCATAGGCCAGTCGCATGAACAGCGGAAAATTCGGATCCAGCAGGTATTTCGGGCCTTTGCGCAGTAATCCGGGGGTTGTCACCGGCACAACCGAGCAACTGGCCAGAATACAGCCATTGCCATAAGAGGCGCCCATACCGGGCACGCCTTTGTCAACCAGCGTCACCTGATGGCCCGCACGCCGCAGCCAGATCGCGCAGGAGGCCCCAACTATTCCGGCACCGACAACAACAATATGGCGAAGGGTCATTCCATGCCCCTTGCCGTGTGATTTTTCAGGCAGCCCCTGTTGTTTGGAAACACCTCACCCCCCCTTGTGATGTCAAAGAGTGGCACAGATCAAACGACACTCCAAATAGATTTCTTCGGTGACGTTCAGGATGATAGACAATTCCATATCGGGTTGGTTGGAGAGGGTACATATGACACGGGACAACAGGATGCAAACCGCCGCAACTGTCGGGATACTGATGCTGGAAACGCGCTTTCCCCGAGTTTTCGGGGATATCGGTAATCCGCAGACATGGCCTTTTCCGGTACACTACCGCATGGTTCGGGGCGCAACGGCGGATAAGGTGGTTTGTGACGATCCACGTCCCGCCACAGCCAGTACTTTTTAGCCGCAGATTGATATCACACCCCGTCCAGATGCCATTTATCATCAACCGGAGGGCGGTTTTGGCGGATCGATTTGGCATATTTCGCCTAAATCTTTCTGACCCAGAACCGGATCGTTTCATGGCTGATGCCGATCCCGCGCTCGGCTAGAATATTCTCCATATCGTGCAGGCTCAGGCTGAAACGATAGTAGCCAAAATATTGGCGAACATGAAACGCACTTCCGGTTAAAATTGTCGAAAAACCGATTCCTGTTGTAACACTTATGGTGTTCGAGATTCTTCTGCCCTGCCACACTATCTCACTCGACACGGCTGTTCATGCCTGATTGAAATCAATGGTTTCGAGCAGATATGGGCAGTTATGAGAAAGGGGAATGGTGCCCAGGAGAGGACTCGAACCTCCACGTCCATACAGACACTAGCACCTGAAGCTAGCGCGTCTACCAATTCCGCCACCTGGGCAGGTGTCGTGAAGCCGCGATTTAATCTCATACTCGCGGGGTGTCAACCGATGTTGAGTAATTTCTGTTGTTCGACAATCTCGGCTTGTTTGTGGGGGCGCAGAAAGCTATTGAAACAGGGAAGTAGCATGGAGGCCGATATGTCCAGACTTGTAACAGTTTATGGCGGTTCAGGATTTGTTGGACGTTACATCGTACAGCGTCTGGCGCGGGCGGGTTGGCGTGTGAGGGTCGCGGTTCGCCGCCCGAACGAAGCGTTGTTTGTTCGCACTTATGGTGATGTCGGCCAGGTAGAGCCCGTTCCCTGCAACATCCGCGACGATGAATCCGTCCGGAGCGTAATGCATGATGCCGATTCCGTGGTGAACTGCGTGGGCATTCTGAACGAGGAAGGCCGTAACCGTTTTGATGCGGTCCAGGTTGAAGGTGCCAAACGCATTGCCCGTCTGGCCGCCTTGGAAGGCGTGCAGACGCTTGTACATATTTCCGCACTGTCGGCGGACGAACACAGCAACAGCAACTATGCGCGCACCAAGGCGCAAGGGGAAATCGAAGTTAAGAAGTATTTTCCAAAGGCCGTCATTCTGCGGCCGTCAGTTTTATTCGGGCCGGAAGACCAGTTCTTCAACCGTTTTGCGGATATGACCAAATACAGTCTGATCTTGCCGATCGTGGGCGGCAAGACAAGGTTTCAGCCTGTCTATGTTGATGATGTTGCCGCTGCTGCGCAGCTCGGCGTAGAGGGAAAGGCAACCCCTGGAATATACGAACTGGGAGGCCCGGAAACCGATACACTGCGTGGATTGGTCCGCAAAATGCTGCAAATGATCCACCGACGCCGTCTGGTGGTAAACCTGCCTTTCTGGGTTGGAACTGTGATCGGCTTTTTCCTGGATATGGCCCAGGCTGTTTCGATGGGGCTTTTCACCAATAATATCTTGACACGCGATCAGGTGCGCTTGTTGCGAAACGACAATGTCGTCGCAAAGGATGCGCGTGGTTTCAAGGATCTGGGCATTCACCCCGCAGCATTCGAGGCCGTTGTTCCCGAGTATTTATGGCGGTTCCGCCCCGATGGACAATATGACGAGATTCGGAAATCTTTGACCCGTCTGCACAAAACCTGACCCATTCCTTGAACAGAGCTTTTTCATGAGTGATAGTACAACGATTGTCTCCCTCCTGCTGGGTATTCTGGAGGGAATGACGGAATTTATCCCTGTCTCTTCGACCGGCCACCTGTTGTTGGCCGGCCATTTTCTGGGCTTTCAATCGGCCGGCAAAACCTTTGAGGTCGTCATTCAGCTTGGCTCTGTTCTGGCGATACTGACGATTTATTCACACAAACTCTGGACGGTATTCCGCACCGCCCCCAGCGACCCGCAATCGCGCCGTTTCATTTATTCGATTCTGATCGCATTCCTGCCTGCGGTTGTCATTGGCGTGCTGGCGCATGACTTCATCAAGAATGTCCTGTTTGAAACACCAATGCTGATTGCCATCATGCTGATATTGGGCGGAATTATCCTGTTGTGGGTCGACAAGCTGAAGCTCAATCCGCGCTATCATGATGCGATGCGGTTCCCGTTGGGGATGTCTTTGTCTATCGGATTTGCCCAGACGCTCGCCATGATTCCCGGCGTCTCCCGATCCGGCTCTACCATTGTCGCTGCCTTGCTGATGGGGGCCGACAAACGCGCGGCAGCAGAGTTTTCATTCTTCCTGTCAATGCCGACAATGGCCGGGGCTTTTGCCTATGATTTATACAAGAATCGCGATGTTCTGGATGCCGGAGCAATGAACGAAATTGCCATCGGATTTGTTGCTGCATTTGTCTCGGCCGTTTTTGTCGTAAAGTGGCTGTTGGGCTATGTCAGCAAGCACGGGTATTCGTTGTTTGGCTGGTGGCGAATCATTGTTGGCGGTGCTGCGCTGGTCGGGTTGTTGTGGGGATAAAGCCTGTCCCGCAGCTCATAGGTAATTATGTATGACCTAATTAGGCTTACTTTTACGGGTAATCACTTGGTGGTCCGCCAATTATTCAATAATAGGTCAGTATTACTGTCTTTTCATTGCCGTTATGGGACACTATTGAGGGGGTTCAACCGAAATTCGGAGGGCTGAACTTGGCGAAGAACCAAATGCTGCAATTTGTGAACCTGCAAAGGGACATGCCGCAAAAGCGTGATCCGAGTATACGCGATCGGGATTTCAATGAGATTTACGCCGAGTTCTCTGAAGCCAAGGCAGAGGAACAGGCCAGCCGGTGCAGCCAGTGTGGCGTGCCGTATTGCCAGTCCCATTGCCCGCTGCACAACAATATTCCCGACTGGCTGCGCCTGACGGCCGAGGGACGGCTGGAGGAAGCCTATGCACTGGCGCAGGATACCAATACCTTCCCCGAAATCTGTGGCCGCATCTGCCCGCAGGACCGCCTGTGCGAGGGAAATTGCGTTATCGAAAAATCCGGGCACGGCACGGTTACCATCGGATCAATCGAAAAATTCATAACCGATACCGCCTGGGAAAAGGGCTGGGTCAAACCCGGCACGCCACGCGCGGAACGCCCGGAAAGCGTTGGTATCATCGGCGCCGGCCCCGGCGGTCTGGCGGCGGCCGACAGGTTGCGCCGCGCCGGCATACAGGTGACAGTTTATGACCGCTATGACCGGGCCGGGGGACTGCTGATTTACGGCATCCCCGGCTTCAAGCTTGAGAAAGACGTGGTGGCCCGGCGGATCAACCAACTGGAGCAGGCTGGCGTACAGTTTGTGCTGAATTGCACGGTTGGAGCCGACCTGTCCTTTCAGGCCATCCGCGGCCAGCACGATGCCGTGCTTATTGCCACTGGGGTCTATAAATCAAGGGATTTGCAGGCACCGGGCGTGGGCGCCGCCGGTGTGGTGCGGGCGATTGACTACCTGACCGCATCAAACAGGGTCAACCTGGGAGACCAGGTGCCCGAGTTCACGGATGGAGAGCTGAACGCCGCCGGAAAACGCGTTGTGGTCATCGGCGGTGGCGACACGGCGATGGATTGCGTGCGCACGGCAATCCGGCAGGGCGCGACCAGTGTCAAATGTCTGTACCGCCGTGACCGCGCCAACATGCCCGGCAGCCAGCGCGAGGTGCAAAACGCCGAGGAAGAAGGCGTGGAATTTGTCTGGCTGACCGCGCCAAAGGGTTTTACCGGCGATCCGGTCACGGGTGTCATGGTGCAAAAAATGCGGTTGGGGCCGCCGGATTCCAGCGGTCGTCAGAGCCCGGAAGTGATTGAAGGCGCCGACTATACCGAAGACGCCGATCTGGTGATCATGGCGCTGGGATTCATGCCGGAGGATCTGCCGGCACTATGGAATGAGGAAGCCTTGGAAGTCACCCGCTGGGGAACAATTCTGGCCGATTTCCGGACCCATGAAACCAAACTGCCCGGTGTCTATGCGGTGGGCGACATCGTGCGCGGGGCGAGCCTGGTTGTCTGGGCCATCCGCGACGGGCGCGAGGCGGCAGATGCGATGCTGGAGTACCTGTCCAATACCGGTTCGATCGCTGCCGAATAAGGGGAAAATACGTGGCAGGATACGATATGGATTCCGTATGGATATTGTATGGCTAAATTGCAAAGGCGGGTAACGGCAGCAACACAGAAAAGTCAGTAGTGCTGACGTATAATGGAGACATTTATGGATAGAACCGGAAAATGCCTGTGTGGCGCCGTGCGTTTCACCATCCGGGATCTGAACCCGGAATTCGGCACCTGCCATTGCAAGATGTGCCAGCGCTGGGCCGGTGCCTCGTTGCTGGCCCTGTCTGTCCCCGCAGATAGCGTGAGCTTTGAGGGGGGCGAACATGTGAAACACTATCAGTCCTCGGAATGGGCCGAACGGGCCTGGTGCGAAAACTGCGGGTCAAATCTGTGGTACCGGGTAACCGCCGAGGGGCCGTTCCATGGCACCTACCATATGCCGATCGGATTGCTGGATGACACGAGCGGCCTGAAGAACATGCGCGAAATCTATGTGGACCGAAAGCCGGATGCCTATGATCTGGCCGGAGAGCGCGAGCGACTGGACACGGCGGCAACCCTGGCCCTATTCGGAGCGGATGAATGAAAGATGCGATGATTTTATGCGCCGGTCTCATGCTTCTGGCCACAAATGCCCTGGCGGCGAACCAGAATACCTTTACCCCGCCCAAAGGCTGTACCGCCTTTCTGACGGTTCAGGACCGCAATTGTCAGGTTGAGCACCACTGGGCCTGTAAGGGGGATCCCGAGGGCCAGGTCTGGCGCTTGGTGATCGACGGCGAAGGGCCGAGGCAGCTCTCGCTGACCGACAATGAGTTTCGCTGGGTTCTGACCTATCCGCTGCGCGCCGGCACCAAGGAAACCCTGGTAACACCCGAGGCTGACCCGGCCTCGCTGACCGAGCTTCTGGCGACCGGAATCGACAGCTATGATTTCCAGATCCAGATTGCGCTGGACGGCCGCCCCCTGCGCCGCGACCGGGTTGTCGGGTTTGACAAGCTGACCGGAAACAGCGTGACCATTGATGGTGAGCCACTGCTGACCACCGAGTTTGCCTATACGATCAGCAACGATCGGGATGACAGCACCTACAAGGCCTATGGGCAGCAGTTTGTCAGCGAGCGGTACAATGTTTTCTTTGGCGGTGTCGAAACATCCGAAAGCGGCGGCAGCAAGGAAAACTACGACAACAGCCCGGTGGAGTTTCTGAAACCCGGCGAAAAAGGGTTTCTGTCGCGCAACCCGAAATATGATTGTGGCGCGGTGATGTCACGTTTTTCCACCCGTCCGAAAACAGAACAGATGGAGGCCCCCGATGACCTGTAACAGTGCAAATTGGGCTGAAACAGAGACGAACAAGCGCCAATGGCTGGCGAAAAACGGATTATATTCCGAGGCCGAGGAACATGCCTCTTGCGGGGTCGGTCTGGTGGTTTCCATTGACGGCAAACCAAGCCGTGATGTGGTGCAGAAAGGCATTGATGCGCTCAAGGCGGTCTGGCACCGGGGGGCGGTGGATGCCGATGGCAAGACCGGTGATGGCGCCGGTATCCATGTGCAGATTCCGGTGATGTTTTTCTATGACCAGATCCGGCGCACCGGGCATGAGCCACGACTGGACGAACTGGTCGCTGTCGGTCAGGTGTTTCTGCCACGCACTGATTTTGGCGCGCAGGAGGCCTGCCGCACGATCGTGGAAACCGAGGTGCTGAAGCGCGGTTACAAGATCTATGGCTGGCGCCATGTGCCGGTGAATGTGGGCTGCCTGGGGGAAAAGGCCAATGCAACCCGCCCCGAGATCGAACAGATTCTGATTTCCAACTCCAAGGGGGTCGACGAGGAAACGTTTGAGCGCGAGCTTTATGTGATCCGGCGCCGGATCGAAAAGGCGGCGGCGGCGGCCAATATCACCGAGCTTTATATCTGTTCGCTGTCGTGCCGCTCGATCATCTACAAGGGGATGATGCTGGCCGAGCAGGTGGCCGAGTTTTACCCGGATCTGATGGATGAACGGTTTGAAAGCGCCTTTGCCCTGTATCATCAGCGCTATTCCACCAATACCTTTCCGCAATGGTGGCTGGCGCAGCCGTTTCGCATGCTGGCCCATAACGGCGAGATCAACACCCTGAAGGGCAATGTCAACTGGATGAAGAGCCATGAGATCCGCATGGCGAGCAGTGCCTTTGGCGACATGGCCGAGGACATCAAGCCGATCATCGCCCAGGGCAGTTCGGATTCCGCCGCGCTGGACGCGGTGTTCGAGGTGATGGTGCGGGCCGGACGCAGCGCGCCAATGGCAAAAACCATGCTGGTGCCCGAGGCCTGGTCGCAGCAGGCGGTGGAACTGCCGCAAAGCTGGCGCGACATGTATGCCTATTGCAATGCGGTGATGGAACCGTGGGACGGCCCCGCCGCCCTGGCGATGACCGACGGGCGCTGGGTGTGTGCCGGGCTTGACCGGAACGGTCTGCGACCGATGCGTTATGTGGTGACCGGCGACGGGCTGGTGATTGCTGGCTCCGAAGTGGGCATGGTGCCGGTGGACGAGGCCACGGTGAAAGAGAAAGGCGCGCTGGGACCGGGGCAGATGATTGCTGTCGACATGAAGAAGGGGCTGCTGTTCCACGACAAGGAAATCAAGGACAAGCTGGCACGCGCCCTGCCCTTTGGCGAGTGGACCAGCAAGATCACCGAAATGGAAACCGAACTGGATGCGGTGACCGAAGCGCCCATATCTGTCGGAGAGGAACTGCGCAAACGGCAACTGGCCGCGGGATACAGCATCGAGATGCTGGAGCAGATCCTCGCCCCCATGGCCGAAGACGGCAAGGAAGCCATTGCCAGCATGGGCGACGATACCCCCTCGGCCGTCTTGTCGCAGCAATACCGGCCGCTCAGCCACTTTTTCCGGCAGAATTTCAGCCAGGTCACCAACCCGCCAATCGACAGTTTGCGTGAATACCGGGTGATGAGCCTGAAAACGCGGTTCGGCAACCTGAAAAACGTATTGGATGAAAGCAGTGCGCAAACCGAGATTCTGGTGCTGGAAAGCCCGTTTCTGGGCAATGCGCAGTTTGAGGCCCTGTTGCGCCATCTGGGCGATGACGTGGTGGAAATTGACTGCACCTTTGCCGTCGGCGACGACGACATGGCCCTGCGCAAGGCGCTGGCGCGGATCCGGTCAGAGGCGGAAGACGCGGTGCGCTCGGGCTCGGCCCATATCGTTCTGACGGATCAGCATCAGAGCCCGGAGCGCATTGCAATGCCGATGATCCTGGCAACAAGTGCGGTGCATAGCGGGCTGACGCGCGAAGGTCTGCGCACGTTTTGTTCAATCAATGTGCGCAGTGCCGAATGCGTGGATCCGCATTATTTTGCCGTGCTGATCGGCGCCGGCGCCACAACGGTCAACGCCTATCTGGCCGAAGATTCACTGGCCGACCGGGTGGAACGCGGCCTGCTGGAAGGCAATCTGACCGATGCCGTCGCCCGCTATCGCAAGGCGATCGATCAGGGCCTGCTGAAGATCATGGCCAAGATGGGGATCAGTGTGATCTCATCCTATCGCGGCGGACTGAATTTTGAGGCCGTCGGGCTGAGCCGCGCCATGGTTGCGGAATACTTCCCCGGCATGACCAGCCGCATTTCCGGAATCGGTGTGCGCGGCATTCAGAAGAAACTGGAAGAGGTGCACGCGCTGGGCTGGCGCAGCAACCGTGACCTGCTGCCGGTTGGCGGGTTCTACAAGGCACGGCGGTCCGGCGAGACCCACGCCTGGGGCGCGGCCAACATGCATTTGCTGCAATCCGCCTGTGACCGGGGATCGTTTGCACTATGGAAGCAATATGCGGCCAAGATGCAGGCCAACCCGCCAATTCATCTGCGTGACCTGATGGATTTCAAACCACTAGGCCAGCCGGTGCCGATCGAAGAGGTCGAGAGCATCACAGCCATTCGCAAACGCTTTGTCACGCCGGGAATGTCGCTGGGCGCGCTTTCGCCGGAAGCACACAAGATGCTGAGCGTGGCAATGAACCGGATCGGCGCCAAATCCGACAGCGGCGAGGGCGGTGAGGACCCGGCACATTTCACCCCCGAACCGAACGGCGACAACCCCAGCGCCAAGATCAAGCAGGTGGCCAGTGGCCGGTTTGGTGTAACAGCCGAATATCTGACCCATTGCGAAGAACTGGAGATCAAGGTGGCGCAAGGGGCCAAACCGGGCGAAGGCGGGCAACTGCCGGGCCTGAAGGTAACCGACCTGATTGCCCGGTTGCGCCACAGCACCAGGGGTGTGACACTGATCAGCCCGCCGCCGCACCACGATATCTACAGTATCGAGGATCTGGCACAGTTGATCTATGATCTGAAACAGATCAATCCCTGCGCCAAGGTGACGGTGAAGCTGGTGGCGGCCAGCGGTGTCGGCACCATCGCCGCCGGGGTGGCCAAGGCCAAGGCCGATGTGATCCTGATTTCCGGCCACAACGGTGGCACCGGCGCAAGCCCGGCGACCAGTATCAAATATGCCGGCCTGCCTTGGGAAATGGGCCTGACCGAAGCACATCAGGTGCTGGCAATGAACAAGCTGCGCGACCGGGTGACGCTGCGCACCGATGGTGGTTTGCGCACCGGGCGCGACATCGTGATGGCGGCGATGATGGGGGCCGAGGAATACGGCATCGGCACCGCCGCCCTGATTGCCATGGGCTGCATCATGGTGCGTCAGTGCCAGAGCAACACCTGCCCTGTCGGCGTCTGCACCCAGGACGAACGCCTGCGCGCCAAATTCACCGGCACGGCGGACAAGGTGGTGAATCTGATCACATTTTATGCGCAGGAAGTGCGCGAGATTCTGGCCGGTCTTGGGGCGCGGTCGCTGGACCAGGTGATCGGGCGGGCCGACCTGCTCGGGCAGGTCAGCCGCGGTGCTGCGCATCTGGACGAACTGGACCTGAACCCGCTGCTGATTACCGTCGATGGCGCGGCCGACATTGTTTATGATCGCAAGAAACCACGCATCGAGGTGCCCGACACGCTGGATGCCGAGATCGTGCGCGACGCGGCCCGGTTTCTGAAAGACGGCGAAAAGATGCAGCTGCATTATGCGGTGCAAAACACGCATCGCACCATCGGCACGCGGGTATCAAGCCATATCGTGGAAAGATTTGGCATGCATAACAATCTGCAACCCGACCATCTGACGGTGCGGCTGACCGGCAGTGCCGGGCAAAGCCTGGGGGCTTTTGCGGCACCGGGCCTGAAGATCGAGGTGTCGGGGGACGCCAACGATTATGTAGGCAAGGGCCTGAGCGGCGGTATCATCGTGGTGCGCCCGCCGATGATCAGCCCGCTGGTTGCGTCGGAAAACACCATAATCGGCAATACGGTTCTGTATGGTGCAACCGATGGTTACCTGTTTGCCTCGGGCCGTGCCGGCGAACGCTTTGCCGTGCGCAACAGCGGCGCCCAGGTTGTGGTTGAGGGGTGCGGATCATCAGGCTGTGAATACATGACCGGCGGGGTCGCTGTTATTCTCGGCGATATCGGCGCCAATTTCGGGGCCGGCATGACTGGCGGCATGGCCTATCTCTATGATCCCGAGGGGCGGGCCGGCGACTATCTGAACCACGAAACACTGGTGACCTGTCCGGTTACAGTGCGCCACTGGGAGGCCCAGCTGAAAGGGCTGATCGAGCGTCACGTGGAAGAAACCGGCAGTCTGAGGGGCCGCGAGATACTGCACCACTGGGATAAGGAATCCGCAAATTTTCTGCAGATTTGTCCAAAGGAAATGCTGGACAATCTGCCGTATCCCCTGGGGGTGGAGGAAGGGCAGGAGACAGCGTAGTCATCGCCGTCGATTCCGGTAACCTGTTGTTATTGATGCTAAATATGCCAATGTACCAGAATTTGCCGACACGTTGACGCTGGGTAAGGAATCCGTGACTTGAAAAAAGACATTTTCTGATATGATCTGAATGTGGGGACGCATTTTCTTGTGGCGCCTTGCGCCCAGTTTCAGGAGAAAGATAATGTCTGTTTCATTGCAAATTGTTTCAAGGGTAATTGCGGCCGGTGTTGGCCTTGCTATTTCAGCCTCGGCGGCACTGGCGGTGGAGGCGACGGCCAAATCGGCGGTAAATGTCCGGTCAGGTCCGGGAACCAGCTTTGGCAAAGTCGATGTGCTGTATGCCGGCGAACCCGTCAGTATTACGGAATGTCGCGCAAACTGGTGCCATATCCAGCATCCGGGGCCGGATGGATGGGTCAGCGCCCGCTATCTGATCGCCGCAGGAGGTGCCAGCGAGGCCGACAGCGCGACCGGAAGCTCGCGCAGTTCGGATGACGCGGCGGCAGCGGCCATTCTGGGGGCCATTATCGGCGGAGTGATCGCAGGGCGATCGTCTGATCCGGCACCGGCTGAACCGGCAACACCGGCACCGGCCCTGCCCTATGGCCCCGACACCTGCAAACCGGGTTTTGTCTGGCGCGACGCCATTCCCGGCGACCATGTTTGCGTGCGCCCGGAGCGCCGCGCGGCAGCACATAACGAAAACGCGGTAGCCGGGTCACGGGTAGATCCAGAGGGGGCCTATGGCCCGAACACCTGCAAACGCGGATTTGTCTGGCGTGAAGCCTATTCCGGTGATGTGGTCTGTGTCACAGGTGCCCGGCGTGAACAGGTGCGACTTGAAAACCGGGATGGCCCCAGCCACCGGGTTGTCTCGCCATAAAGCAGGGGCATGAAGGCATGAAAAAGAAGACCCCTGCCGAAACTGCCGGGGCCTGATCCCGGACCAAGGAGAACAGAAACGCGAGAAGCGGCGGGATTTGGCCGCCGCTTATGGAATGCCCATGCCTTTCACGGGCGGAATGGCCGTCCGGGCACCCCGGTTTGATCCGGATCTTGTGCTATCAGACATGTTTACCCATTGAAATATTCGGAATAAAACGGCACAAATTCTTCCTAATTTCGACACGAACCCGCAATACGCTGCTGCTAGAATGCCGACCGGATGTTTTTCCGATATGAAAGACGGGTAACCGACAATGCCGACAACCTATACTGATCATTTCTATTTGATGGATCCATATTCGCCACCACCGGCGGGTACGGCGCTGACGGCAACGACCCTGAATTACGTTGATCAGAATGACGACAGTATTCTTTCGCCACCAAGCGGGGATACGATCAACGGGGAAGATATTACACGGGTCTGGCGGGGCGATACTGTAACCGTCAGCATTGGCGGCGTGAATCATACATATGTCGGTGTTACGTTCTATACGGCCACTGGCGCACGCTATTTCACCCCGACAGACGGCACGAATCTGCAAAATGCCACCTTTGTCAGCTCAACCTTTGTCAACACCTCGACGCAGGTGCCCATTGGTGATCTGGCGCCACCCTGTTTCACCGCTGGCACAATGATCATGACAGATCAGGGCGAACGGCCGGTGGAAAGCCTGAAACCCGGAGATCTGGTTGAAACGCTGGATCATGGCCTGCAACCTGTCCGATGGATCGGGTGCAGCCTGACCGATGCAACCGCAAAACACGCGCCGGTGGTCATTCGTGCCAATGCGCTGGGCAATGACAGGGAGCTTCGGGTTTCGCCGCAGCACCGGATTTTGATAGAGGGTTGGCAGGCGGAATTGCACTTTGGCCAGAGGCAGGTTCTGGTGCCCGCCAAACACCTGATCAACGGCAAGACCATTTTTCAGGAGCCGGCTGGCAAGGTAGACTATTACCATCTCATGTTCGATCACCACGAAATCATCTGGTCCGACGGCCTGCTCAGCGAAAGCTTCTTTCCCGGCGATCATATACTGATGCAGGATCGTGCGGTTCTGGCCGAACTGCTGGCGCTTTTCCCCGAGCTTCGGACCGGAAAAGACAGCCGGTTTGAACAGACCGCGCGCACAACACTGAAAAACCGGGAGGCGGCTGTTATCAGCATGGCTGCCTGATATGTGCTGCCACAGACCTATGGACGGCTGAGTGCTTGACCATGCATCCCTTTGCATGGCTAAAGGGGTGTCATGGCAAGACAAGCAGGACAAAAGAAACAGGCAAAGCGTAAAGCACCGGCCAAAAAGACCACACGCAAGAAAAAGCAACCGGTCGCAGAGAAAAGATCCGGCCTGCTGCGGCGGGTCTGGCGCTGGATCTGGCGGGGCGCTCTGGCATTTTTTGCGCTGATCATTCTGGCCGTGATACTGTACAGTTTCATCAACCCGCCAACGACGCCCTATATGCTGGCCGAAGGGCGGCGTCTGGGCGAGGTCGATCAGCAATGGGTCCCGGTTGAGGAAATCGCCCCGGTCATGCTGCGCAGCGTCGTCGCGGCCGAAGACGCGAATTTCTGCAATCACTGGGGATTCGACATGAAAGCCATCAGAACCGCGCTGGAACAGGGTGGCAAACGCGGGGCTTCGACCATTACCCAACAGGTAGTCAAGAACGCCTATCTATGGCAGGGGCGCAGCTGGCCGCGCAAGGCGCTGGAGGCTGTCATGACCCCGCTGGTCGAGGTCTTCTGGAGCAAGCGGCGCATTCTGGAAGTCTATCTGAATATCGTGGAATTCGGTGATGGCGTATTTGGCATAGAAGCCGCTGCGCAAAACATGTTTCACGTCAGCCCGGACAGGCTGACGGCGCGGCAGGCGGCCCGGCTTGCCGCTGTGCTTCCCAACCCGAAGCAAAGGTCGGCCGTCCGCCCCTCGGCAGCATTGCGCAAACGGGCAGCCCGGATTATGGACGGGGCGGCAACCATCCGCGCGGATGGGCGTGCCGCCTGTTTCGAGGATTGAAATTGCATGCAAACCGGCGCAAGTAGAACGCAGCAAAGAGAGTGAATCACACATGGCCAGATTATTCCACGTTCCGCTTTCCCCGTTTTGCCGCAAGGTCCGCCTGTCGCTGGCCGAAAAGAAGATCGAAGTGGAACTGGTCGAGGAACGCTATTGGGAACAGGACCCGGATTTTATGCGGCGCAACCCGGCCGGCAAGGTCCCGGTGCTGAAAATCGACGGGCTGACCATGGCGGAATCTGCCCCGATTTGCGAATATCTGGAAGAGGTATATCCCGACCCCGCGCTGCTGCCCAAAGGCGCAAAGGCACGTTATGAGGTGCGGCGCATGGTCAGTTGGTTTGACGACAAGTTTCACAACGAGGTCACCTCAAACCTGCTGTACGAGCGGGTAAACAAGAAAATCACCGGTGCCGGCTATCCGGACAGCAAGAATGTGAAATTCGGGGCGCAACGGATAAAGTTCCATCTGGATTACATGGGGTGGCTGCTGGACCATCGCCGCTGGCTGGCAGGAGATGTCATGACGCTGGCCGATTTTGCCGCCGCGGCGCATCTGTCGGCGCTGGACTATATCAGCGACGTGGACTGGAACCGCAACGAGAACGTCAAGGACTGGTACGCCAAGATCAAATCACGCCCGGCGTTTCGTTCGATTCTGGCGGATCATGTTTCGGGTTTCCCGCCGCCGCGCCACTATGCGGATCTCGATTTTTGATTGTACGGATTGCTGAGGGGTGAACCGCCCCGCTTGCCTTTCGAATGAGCTGGAGAGCGGTTACCGGATACTCTGGTACCAAGCAAAAGAGGGTGATGTGTCGCAGGCTTTCAAAGCCAGACTCGAGCGCAAGGCGCAGGAGGAGGGATTCGCCGGTATGGGCGTCTGCCGGCCTTGGGCTGCGCCCGAAACCGCGCGCCGTTTGCAGGCTTATGTCGAAAAGGGGCGGCATGGCCAGATGGCATGGATGGCCGAACGGATGCATTGGCGGGGCGATGCGGCGGCGCTGTGGCCCGAGGCAAAAAGCGTGATCATGCTGGCCGAGGTTTACACGCCGGATCATGACCCGCGGGATGTCCTGAACAGGCCGGACCGGGGCGCCATCAGCGTTTACGCGCAGAACCGCGACTATCACGATATTGTCAAGAAACGGCTGAAGCGGGTGGGGCGCTGGCTGATCGAAGAAAACCCGCAGGCGCAGATCAAGGTCTTTGTCGATACTGCCCCGGTCATGGAAAAGCCGCTGGCCGCTGCGGCCGGTCTGGGCTGGCAGGGCAAACATACCAATCTGGTCAGCCGCGATCTGGGGAGCTGGTTCTTTCTGGGGGCGATTTTCACGACGCTGGATTTGCCACCTGATGCGCCGGGGCGTGACAATTGCGGCGAATGCCGGGCCTGCCTGGATGTCTGCCCGACCGGCGCCTTCCCAGCACCTTATCAGTTGGATGCGCGGCGCTGTATTTCCTATCTGACGATCGAACACAACGGGCCGGTGGACGAGGAGCTGCGGCCATTGCTGGGCAACCATATCTACGGCTGTGACGATTGTCTGGCGGCCTGCCCCTGGAACAAGTTCGCCAAGGCAGCGCAGGACGCCCGCTATCATGCCCGCGATGAACTGGTGGCGCCCAGGCTGGCGGAACTGGCCATGCTGGATGATGCGGCATTCCGGGCCCATTTTGCCGGCAGCCCGATAAAACGCAGCGGGCGCAACAGATTTGTGCGCAATGTGCTATATGCGATTGGCAATTCCGGTGATGCGGCCCTGTACGAGGTTGCGGCGCGGCTGCTGGATGACCCGGACAACGCGGTGGCGGATGCGGCCCGCTGGGCGCTGGGGCGGCTTGAGCCATGAGGCCGCTGCGCGGGATCGTGATGATCGTCCTCGCCGTTGGCCTGTTTGCCGTAATGAACAGCCTGATCAAATCGGCGCCCCGCGTCCCGGCGGGCGAGGCGGTTTTCTTTCGCTCGGCCTTTGCGCTGCCGGTGATCATTGTCTGGCTGTGGAGCCGCGGCCACCTGCCGGGCGGGCTTGCCGCCGGGCACTGGCGCTGGCATGCGTTGCGCGGAATCGCAGGCACCGTGGCCATGGGGCTGAGCTTTCTCGGGCTGAAATTCCTGCCTTTCCCCGAGGTGACGGCCCTGCGTTTTGTCACACCGGTTCTGGTGCTGATTTTTGCCGCGATTTTTCTGGGTGAGCGGTTTCGGCTGGTCCGGCTGGGGGCAGTGATTGCCGGGCTTGCCGGCGTGCTGATCATGCTCTGGCCCCGGTTTGAGGGGGCCGCCGATGCCGCAGGGCGGCGGGCGCTGATCGGGGCCATGATCGTGCTGACCTCGGCCAGCTTCGCCGCCATTGCCCAGATTGCGCTGAAGCGCATGTCGGGCATGGAAAAAACCGCCGCCATCGTGTTCTGGTTCTCGCTGATCTCGATGACGTTGGGGCTGGCCACCCTGCCGTTCGGCTGGGTCTGGCCAACCCCGCGCGAGGCGGGCTTTCTGATTTGCGCGGGTATTCTGGGCGGGGCCGGACAGATGCTGCTGACCGAAAGCTACCGTTTTGCGGATGTGAGCACACTTGCACCCTTTACCTATGTGTCGATGATCTGGGCGCTGCTGATCGGCTATTTCATTTTCAACGAACCGCCCACTATACCGATGCTGGCAGGGGCAGCGCTGATCATTGCATCCGGCCTGGTAATCGCTTGGCGTGAGCAGAGGCACCAGCGCCGAGAACGCGAAAAGCCCAGGCCAAGGGGCCAATTCAGGCCGGAGTAGAGATGGCAAACACGCCGGAAAACGTGGTGGTCACACTGAACAGCATGCCGGAATATGTGGATATGTTCAGGGCCGCGTTTGATGGCGAAAAAGAGCCTGTCACCTTTGACAATATGGCGCGCGCGATCGAAAGCTTTGAGGCAACACTGATCACCCCCGCCCCGTTTGACGCCTATCTGAATGGCGACGAAACAGCTCTGACAGACGAACAAAAGGCCGGGCTGGCCCTGTTCATGGACAAGGGCTGTGCCGCCTGCCATAGCGGGGTAAATGTGGGGGGGCACGGGTACTATCCGTTCGGCCTGGTTGAAAAACCCGGTGCAGATATTCTGCCTGTCGGCGACAAAGGGCGGTTCAAGGTTACGGAAACCGTCAGTGATGAATATGTCTTTCGAGCAGCACCCTTGCGCAACGTGACGGTAACCGCCCCCTATTTCCATTCCGGCAAGGTTTGGGATTTGAAAGTTGCCGTTCAGATCATGGCGGAATCACAGCTGGGTGAAGAACTGTCGGACACAGAGACAAACCAACTGGTTGCCTTTCTGGGCAGTCTGGAAGGTGCCATGCCGCCGGTGACGCTGCCGGTGCTGCCGGCGGAAACCAGCGAAACGCCCCGACCGGCAGCCAAGGTCGGGCCATAAAACCACCAACACGCACTCCGGCAGCCTATCTGCCGGAGTGTCTATTTCTTTCGTGCATCTGCAATGGTTTGGAGGCTGAGTGCGGGTTACGCCCGCACCAGTTTTTCGTAATCCTCGGCAATGCTGCGTGTCAGCGTGCCCACCTCAAAATTATAGCTGCCGATCTGCCCTACCGGGGTGACTTCGGCCGCGGTGCCGGTCAGCCAGCATTGCTCAAAGCCCTCCAGCTCTTCGGGCATGATGTGGCGTTCGTGTACCTTGATCTGTTTGTCGCGCAACATGCCAACCACGGTTTGCCGGGTCAGGCCGTTGAGAAAACAATCCGGTTTTGGCGTGTGCACCTCGCCGTTCTTGACGAAAAAGATGTTGGCGCCGGTCGCCTCGGCCACATAGCCGCGGTAGTCAAACATCATCGCATCTGAACAGCCCTTGGCCTCGGCCGCGTGTTTTGACATGGTACAGATCATATAGAGACCAGCGGCCTTGGCGTGGCAGGGGATGGTCTCGGGGCTGGGGCGTTTCCATTTGGAAATATCCAGCTTGGCGCCCTTGAATTTTGCGTCGCCATAATAGGCGCCCCATTCCCAGGCCGCGATGGCCAGATGCACCGGATTGCGGGCACTGGCCACGCCCATATCCTGCCCGGCACCACGCCAGGCAATGGCGCGCACATAGGCATCGTCCAGACCAGATGCCTGAAGCACCTGTTGCTTGGCGGCTTCGATTTCATCCACCGTGTAAGGGATTTCAAAATCAATCAGACGAGCGGAATTGTGCAACCGTTCCGAATGCTCCCGGCTCTTGAAAATTTTACCGCCATAGGCGCGCTCACCCTCAAAAACAGAAGAGGCATAGTGCATGGCGTGAGTCAGGATATGCACATTGGCCTGACGCCAGGGCACAAGATTGCCGTTCATCCAGATCACGCCGTCACGGTCATCATAGGTATCAGACATGAACTTTCCTTTCTTCACGCGGCCGAATGCAGGCACGATTTCCATATATTGCGCAGTAAAGGTCCGTTTCGGACATATTATTGCGCAAAAACTGAATATTCGTACGAATAGATTCTTGGAAAGTCAACAAGGCTGACTTAAAATCAGTCCGATAGAAAGAAATTGTGATTGAAGGGTACAGGCATGGCCGAGAGTGCAGCAAAAACGATCATGAGCGGTGAAGGACGGCTGTTTCTGACAGATGAGCAACTGCGCAAAGGGATCGAGGCAATGTTTTTTGCCTATCGTGGCTTCACCGCCGACCCGGACAGAATTCTTGAGGAGAGAGGCTACGGGCGGGCCCACCACCGGGCCATCCATTTCATTCATCGGAGTCCCGGCACCACCGTGAACAACCTGCTGAGCATTCTGGGTGTGACAAAACAATCGCTGAACCGGGTGTTACGCACACTGATCGACGATGGCCTGGTTGAAAGCCGGATCGGCACAAGTGACAAGCGCGAGCGCCACCTGTACCTGACCGAGGCGGGTGAAGAACTGGAGCAGGCGCTTTCCGATGCCCAGCGTAGCCGGATGCGCGCTGCCTATCGGGCGGCCGGCCCCGAGGCTGTCGCCGGATTTCGCCAGGTTCTGGAAGCCATGATGGACCCGGATCTGCGGCGGCACTATTCAGCATTGCGGGAGGCAGGCCAATGACCGAGTTGAGCGAAGCACATCTGTTGATTGTCGATGACGACGAACGCATTCGCGGCTTGTTGCAGAAGTTTCTGATCAGAAACGGGTTCTGGGTGACGGCGGCACGCGATGCGGCCCATGCCCGCCGGGTGCTGAGCGGTCTGGAATTTGACATGATCGTCATGGATGTGATGATGCCCGGAGAGGACGGGATCAGCCTGACCCGCAGCCTGCGGGAAAAGATCACAACGCCGATACTGCTGCTGACGGCCAAGGGAGAAACCGAAGACAGGATTGAAGGGCTGAAAGCCGGGGCGGATGACTATCTGCCCAAACCGTTTGAGCCAAAAGAACTGCTGCTGAGAATCAACGCGATTCTGCGGCGACTGCCGGCAGCCTCTGTCGGCGCAATCGGGCCAAAGATGCTGCATCTGGGGGCGGTGCGCTATGACATCGAACGCGGCGAGATGTGGCAGGGCGAAAATCTGGTCCGGTTGACCGCCACGGAAAACGCGTTGATGAAGATATTCTCGGCCCGCCCCGGAGAAGCGGTAAGCCGCAATGAACTGGTCGAGGATCTGGGCCGCGATGGCGGGCAGGCACAGGAACGGGCGGTAGACGTGCAGATCACCCGCCTGCGCCGCAAGATCGAGGCCGATCCGAAACAGCCGCGATACCTGCAAACCGTGCGCGGAGAAGGTTATCGTCTGGTGCCGGACTGACCCCAGGCCCTGAGACCGGTGGCATGTGGTTTATGGGTATGTAACCTGGAAATCCAGCCCGCATTCGCCGGGCAAATGACCATCCCAATCCTCTATGGGCAGGGAACGCACCTTGACCGTGATGGGTTTGCCATGCCCCGTTTCGCCCTCTTCCAGCCGTCCCTTTCCGGTGATGAGATTGATGTCGCATTCTCCCTGATTGGCAGGATCCAGTGTATCCCACCAGTCATGGGTGATCCCGGCCAGGACATAACGCCCGCCCCGATAGGCAATGGTCAGGGTCTGGCGCCACCGGTCGCGACCAATGGATTCATTCATCGAAATCACCTGAAGCGAACCCTGCGGTGTTGACGCCAGTTCGGGCTGCTGGCCGATCCCGCCAACCCATGCAACAGCCGGGGCCAGCACCACCGGCGTATCGGCCCCGTCTTCGAAAATCGCAAGACTTACATCACTGTCGTCACCATCTTTGCGGCGGAAAAGAATGGCCCGGTCTGCCGTTCCGTCCTGATTGATGTCAAACCGGATTTCGGCGAGCAGATCACCCGGCGCAGCACTGGCTTTTTGGATAACGACGCAAAGCGGAAGACAGCACAGCAGAAAGGTAAAGGTACGCATGACAGGTCCTTTGGGTGATGGCTTGTTCAGGGCCGACTATTGCCCTAGCCTGTTCATATGACAACCCTGCTGATCACACATCCCGATTGTCTGGACCATGTTACACCGCCCGGCCACCCCGAGCAGGTGGCGCGGCTGGAGGCCGTGAACCGCGTTCTTGCACTGCCGAAATTTGACGGGCTTCTGCGCCGTGAGGCCCCGATGGCCTGTGATGAGGATCTGCGCCTTTGCCACCCCCGGACCTATATCGAGCGTGTAAAAGCCGCCATCCCGCAGGAAGGCTGGACGCAACTGGATGCCGATACGCATCTGTCGCCCGGCTCATGGCGCGCCGCCATGCGTGCGGTCGGCGCCAACCTGCAAGCGATTGATCGGGTGATGGCAGGAGACGTGGCAAATGCCTTTTGCGCTGTTCGCCCGCCGGGGCACCATGCAGAGCGCGAAACGGCCATGGGGTTTTGCCTGTTTGGCAATGTGGCGATTGCGGCGCGCCATGCGCTTGAGCGGCACGGGCTGTCGCGCGTGGCAATCATGGATTTCGACGTGCATCACGGAAACGGCACGCAAGACCTGATGTGGGAGGAAAAACGGGTGCGATTTGCCTCGACCCACCAGATGCCGCTGTACCCCGGTTCAGGCGCGGCCAGTGAAACCGGCGCACATGGCAATATCATCAATGTACCTCTGCCACCCGGCGCAGGCGGGCCGGCGTTCCGCACAGCCGTGACAGAAAAGATTTTGCCGACGCTGGAAGCCTTTGCCCCGGAATTGGTATTGATTTCAGCCGGGTTCGATGCCCATGCAGACGACCCACTGGCACAACTGATGCTGCGCGAGGATGATTTTGCCTGGATAACGCACCGGATGTGTGACATTGCAGATACCCACGCCGGCGGGCGGGTGGTATCGACTCTGGAAGGCGGATATGATTTGGACGCCCTGGCCGCATCGGTTGCGGCACATGTAGACGTATTGATGGAGCGTGGCGGATGAGCGAAAAACCGGTAAGCGAGATGAGCTTTGAAGAGGCGATGGCGGAACTGGAGCAGGTCGTGGGCCAACTGGAACGCGGCGACGTGCCACTGGAACAGTCCATCAGCCTGTACGAGCGTGGCGCCGAACTGAAAAAGCGCTGCGAGGCCAAGCTGAAGGAGGCCGAGGAGAAGATCGCCGCCATCACGCTGGGCGAGGATGGCCAACCCACGGGAACAAAACCGGTAGAAGGCCTGTAGGCAATGTTTGAACGGGCATTGGCCCAGACGGCAAAGCAGGTTGATGCTGCGCTGTTGCATTTGCTGGAACCGCTGGGAAACCAGCCGGTGATCGAGGCAATGCGATATGGCGTTGACGGCGGAAAGCGGCTGCGGGCCTTTCTGGTGATGGAAGGCGCGCGTTTGCATGGTGTGCCGGAAGGACAGGCAATACTGGCCGCCGCCGCTGTCGAGGCCATGCACGCCTATTCGCTGATCCATGATGATTTGCCGTGTATGGATGATGACGACTTGCGCCGCGGGCAACCGACGGTGCATGTGAAATGGGACGAAGCCACGGCCGTTCTGGCCGGTGACGCCTTGCAGGCGCTGGCGTTCGAGTTGCTGACAAGGCCTGAATGCAGTCCAAACCCGGATGTTCGACTGGCGTTGATTGGCACGATGGCCCGCGCCGCCGGAGCCCAGGGCATGGTTTTGGGACAGGCACTGGATATTGCGGCAGAAACGGCCCCCATTCCGCTGACACTTGATGAAATCACAGAGTTGCAGGCTGGTAAAACCGGAGCGCTGATCCGCTGGTCGGCCGAAGCCGGGGCCGTGCTGGCACAAGCAGAGCCCGCCCCTTTGCGCGCCTATGCCACGGCGCTGGGTCTGGCGTTCCAGATCTCGGACGATATTCTGGATGTGGAGGGGGATGCCCGCAAGGCCGGCAAACGCCTGGGAAAAGATGCCGCAGCCGGCAAGGCAACCTTTGTATCCCTGCTGGGGCTGGACGGGGCCAAATCACGTGCCCGTTCACTGGTGACCGAGGCCGAGGCCGCATTGGCCTCGTATGGGCCGCGGGCGGAAAACTTGCGTCAGGCGGCCCGTTTCGTTATTGCCCGCGACATGTAATACTATGCCGGAAAGGCTGTCAGATGAGTCCCAGACCTGAAACACCACTGCTGGATCGGATTAAGACGCCGACCGACATGAAGGCGCTGAGTGACCGTGAACTGCGTCAGTTGGCCGACGAGTTGCGCAGTGAGACGATCTCTGCCGTTTCAGAGACCGGCGGACATCTGGGGGCCGGGCTGGGTGTGGTCGAACTGACCGTGGCGTTACACGCTGTTTTTGACACCCCGCGCGACCGGCTGATCTGGGATGTAAGCCACCAGAGTTACCCGCATAAAATCCTGACCGGACGCCGGGACCGCATACGCAGCCTGCGCCAAAAGGGCGGTTTGAGCGGATTTACCAAACGTAGCGAAAGCCCGTATGACCCGTTTGGCGCGGCGCATAGCTCGACCTCGATCAGTGCGGCACTCGGGTTTGCCGTGGCGCGGGATCTGGGGGGGGCGGTGGACCCGCCGCTGGGTGACGCGATTGCCGTCATCGGTGATGGGGCGATGAGTGCCGGCATGGCCTATGAAGCAATGAACAACGCGGGGCATCTGAAAAAGCGGCTGTTTGTCATACTGAATGACAACGAAATGTCGATTGCACCGCCGGTCGGGGCGATGTCTTCTTATCTGTCGCGGCTGTATGCCGGCGAGCCGTTTCAGGAACTGAAAGCTGCGGCAAAAGGCGCTGTCAGCCTGCTGCCCGGCCCATTTCAGGAAGGCGCCAAACGGGCCAAGGAAATGCTGAAGGGCATGGCGCTGGGCGGTACTTTGTTCGAGGAACTGGGCTTTTCCTATGTCGGGCCGATTGACGGGCACGATCTTGATCAGTTGTTGCCGCTGTTGCGCACGGTGCATGAGCGCGCCACCGGCCCGATGCTGATCCATGTGCTTACGAAAAAGGGCAAGGGCTATGCCCCGGCCGAAGCCGCGCGCGACAAAGGCCACGGGGTTAGCGCATTTAACATATTGACCGGCAAGCAGAAAAAATCTCCGAGCAATGCGCCGAGCTATACAAGCGTCTTTGCAGAGAGGCTGATCCGGGAAGCCGAAGCCGACGACAAGATCGTCGCGGTGACGGCGGCGATGCCGGATGGAACAGGGCTTGGCCTGTTTGCCGAACGGTTTCCGGCGCGCTGTTTTGACGTGGGAATTGCCGAGCAACACGCTGTCACCTTCAGTGCGGCCCTTGCCGCCGGGGGGATGAAACCCTTTTGCACGATCTACAGCACATTCCTGCAACGCGGCTATGATCAGGTGGTGCATGATGTTGCAATACAGCGTTTGCCCGTGCGGTTCGCCATTGATCGCGCCGGGCTTGTGGGGGCCGATGGCGCAACCCATGCCGGCGCCTTTGATATTGCCTTTCTGGCCAATCTTCCGGGTTTTGTCGTGATGGCGGCAGCAGATGAAGCGGAACTGGCACATATGGTTGCCACGGCGGCAGCGATCAATGACCGCCCCAGTGCCTTTCGTTATCCGCGTGGCGAGGGCGTGGGGCTGGAATTGCCTGAACGCGCAATGCCGCTGGAAATCGGTCGTGGCAGAATGGTTCAGGAGGGTGCGCGGGTGGCCTTTCTTTCCTTTGGAACCCGCCTTGCCGAAGTTCTCAAGGCCAGTGAGCGACTGACCGCACGCGGCATCACGCCAACCATTGCCGACGCGCGCTTTGCAAAACCCCTGGATCGTGATCTGATCCTGCGGCTTGCCCGCGACCATGAGGCGCTGATCACGGTGGAAGAAGGCGCTGTTGGCGGCTTTGGCAGCCATGTCGCACAGCTTTTGGCCGAAGAAGCTGTTTTCGATCAAGGCCTGAAATTCCGCATGATGACCCTGCCGGATATATTCATTGATCAGGCCAGCCAGACAGACATGTACGCCGTAGCCGGGTTGAATGCCGCCGATATCGAAGCGCGCGCCCTGGAAGCGCTGGGAATAGCCGACCTTTCCAGCCGACGCGCCTAGTCCAGTTGACGCGCCTCATCCACCAGCATTACCGGTATGCCGTTGCGAATGGGAAAAGCCAGATGCGCCGCTTTTGAAATGAGTTCCTGTTTTTCGGAATCGTAATGCAGAACCGCATGGGTCACCGGGCAGACCAGTGCTTCCAGCATCCGGCGGTCAAACGTGCTTTCACGTGTCATTGCATGACCTCATCATCATTGCCGCTGCGCAGGGCAAAATCCATCAGGGTTTCCAATGTCTCGCGTCTTTCGGTCAGAGTTCTGGCCTCAAGCAGGGCCTGTTTGTCTTTTGGATCAAACGGGCTGAGCATTGATAGTGAGTTGATCAGGAGCTCTTCCTCTGCGTCACGCATGCTGTCCCAATCAGCATCCAGCCCCTCAAATTCGAAATAGCGATGCAGCAACGACAGAAATGATGCTCGGTCAAAGGCAGGATCCTTCTCTATTCCACCCAGATCGCCCTCAAACTCGCTCCAGTCGGCATCGGCACGAAGATAGGGGGTAAAGCTTGAAATCTGGCCTTTTATGCGAAACCGCGAAATACCCTTGAGCGTGATCATATAACGACCATCATCGGTTTCGGAAAAAGACATGATGCGGCCGGCACAGCCGATCGCATGCAGTTGCGGCTCCGTGCCTTCAGATGATGGCTCTTGTGGTTGAATCATGCCGATCAACCGATGGTTTGTTTTCAACGCGTCATCCAGCATAGTCAGATAACGCGGTTCAAATATATGCAGTGGCAAGCGCCCGCGCGGCAACAATACCGCGCCGGGCAAAGCAAACAGCGGAATGGTATCCGGAAGGTCAGCTGGCGAAAACATGCAGCAACCCTAGCGCGAATTCTTCCTTACGCATAGATCAATGATGTCAGTTTCCGGCGGCCGTTCAGCGCAATCGGATCATCCGGCTTCAGCGCATCGAAAATTGTCATCAACTGGTCTTTTGCCGCGCCGTCGTTCCAATCGCGATCGCGCCGGAAAATCTCCAGTAGCTCGTCAACGGCAGCTTGCTTTTCGTCAGCCGCCAAGAGCGCCTTTGCCAGATCGAACCGTGCCTGCAGATCATCCGGGTTCTTTTCAACGGCGGCACGCAACTCATCCAGCGGGCCTGCCTCGGCTGCCTGTTTGGCCAGCTTGATCTGCGCGCTGGCCGCTTCCAGCTCGGCCGAGTCGGCCATCTCTTTGGGGGCGGCTTTCAGCAGTGATTCGGCCTGTTCGATATTGCCGGTGGCCAGATTGGCACGCACAAGCCCGCCATAGGCGGCAGCATTGTCCGGCGCCTCTTCAAGAATGGCAGCAAAGGTTTGGGCCGCATCTGCCGCAGCACCTTCCGCCAGCATTTCCTCGGCGGCCTCCACAGCGGCATCAAGCCCGCCGTCATCACCGGTGATCTTTTCGATGAATTCCCTGATCTGCGAGGGTGGCAAAGCCCCCTGAAAGCCATCCACCGGTTTGCCATCGGCAAAGGCATAGACCGTCGGGATGGACTGGATACGCAATTGCGCCGCGATCTGCTGATTTTCGTCGATATTGATCTTGACCATCCTGACCTTGCCGCCGGCTTTCTTCACCTCGGCCTCAAGCGCCGGCCCGAGGGTGCGGCAGGGACCGCACCACGGCGCCCAGAAATCAACTATGACCGGTACGTTCTTGCTGGCCTCGATCACGTCCTCAACGAAATGTGCTTCGTCCGATTCCTTGACCAGATCGACACTGGCCGCATTTTCATTTTCCAACATTTTTGTGCCCCGTTTGAATTTGGTTAGACCCTATATGTGCCTGTTTTGCGAAAAACCCAAGGGTCAGAGATCAAATGTTGCAAAAACCGGGGCGTGATCGCTGGGTTTTTCCCAACCGCGCACTTGGCGAAGGATGCGGCTGTTGTGCGCGGCAGACGCAATATCGGGTGTGGCCCAGATGTGATCGAGCCGGCGGCCCTTGTCGGCAGCATCCCAGTCGCGGGCGCGGTAGCTCCACCAACTGTAAAGGCGCCCCTCGGGGATGTCGGCGCGGGTGACATCATGCCATTTGCCCGCGTCTTGCACCTCGGCCAGATGCGCCACCTCTATCGGGGTGTGGCTGACAATTTTCAACAGGGATTTATGGTTCCAGACATCATCTTCTCGCGGGGCGATGTTCAGATCGCCGACAAGGATCGAGCGTTCCGGCGCATTGGCGTGGAAATCGTCGCGCATATCGGTCAGGTAATCCAGCTTCTGGCCGAATTTCTCGTTCACCTCGCGGTCGGGTTTATCGCCGCCTGCGGGCACATAATGGTTGTGGATGGTCACGCCGTTTTCCAGCCGCGCCGCCACATGCCGCGCATGGCCAAGGTTGGCGAAATCATGTTGCCCCGCGTCCACAATGGGCAGCCGCGACAGGATCATCACGCCGTTATACCCCTTTTGCCCGCTAGCCACCATGTAGGTATAGCCCAGCGCGGCAAACCCTTCAGTCGGGATTTTATCAACGGGGCTTTTGCATTCCTGCAGACACAGGATATCCGGGGCTTCTTCGCGCAGCAGTTTCAGCACCAGAGGTTCGCGCAGGCGAACAGAGTTGATGTTCCAGGTTGCGATGGTGAATGGCATGATCTGCTCGCTTTTAGGGTATCTGATCGGATCAGGTTAAGCAAAGCGGGCTGAGACCTCAACCAACCGGTTTCTTTTCTTTTGCGAGACCGCGGGCAAAAGCAAGGACGCAAACCCATAAACCACACGCCATCAACGCGCCAAAAAAAGGCCCGGCACAAGGCCGGGCCAGTCCAACAGGGAGGATCGCGTCATAACCCCAACGCGCGAGGGAACTCGCTATAACACCAATCTATAGCCACCTGATTCGGTCACAAGAAGGCGGGCATTTGACGGTTCTGGTTCTATTTTTTGACGAAGGCGGTAAATATGCGTCTCTAAAGTGTGGGTTGTCACGCCCGCATTATAGCCCCAGACCTCGTGCAGCAGCACATCGCGTGGCACCACGCTTTCGGGCGCGCGATAAAGGAACTTCAGGATGTTTGTTTCCTTCTCGGTCAGACGAATTTTCTTTTCATCCTCGGTAATTAGCATCTTCATCGCCGGTTTGAACGTATAGGGCCCAAGCTGGAAAACCGCATCTTCCGACTGTTCGTGCTGACGCAGTTGCGCCCGAATGCGGGCCAGCAGAACCGGGAATTTGAAGGGTTTGGTGACATAGTCATTTGCCCCGGCATCCAGGCCGAGAATTGTGTCAGCATCCGAATCATGGCCTGTCAGCATCAGAACCGGGCATTTTACGCCTTGTTTGCGCATCAAGCGGCACAGTTCGCGCCCGTCAGTGTCGGGCAGGCCAACATCAAGGATCACCAGATCATAAATACCGGCTTTGGCTTTCTCCATCGCACCAGAGCCGCTGCCCGCCTCGAAAACATCGAAATCCTCGGTCATGATCAGCTGCTCGCTCAGGGCTTCGCGCAGGTCGTCATCATCATCGACCAATAGTATCTTTTTCACGCTGCTCATCTGCTTGCTCCTTGATTGCCCCCCGAACTTGTGTGCAATTTCAGGCTGCGGCAACCCCTGCTGCCAATTCCTCACGCAGCTGTGTGAAAAGTTGGGCTTATGTTTCATCTTCCTTCATAAACCGCTACATGAAAAAGGCAGATTGAAACACGAGGCCGTATGAATTTTCGCCCGACACCCGCCGAATTACTGGCCCGCGCCCGCGCTGATCTGCGCATGGGTGTGCCTGTTGTGCTGGTTGATCACAGTGGTTCCACGCTGGTTTTACCGGTGGAAACGCTGTCTGATGACCGGCTGAACAGCCTGCGCAAGATCGGCGGGGTGCCGGTGCTGATCATTACCGGGCGGCGGGCCGAAACCCTGAAAGCCCGGGCCTATGATGGTGATGTTGCACGTATCCCGCTGCCTGACAGCGCTGATCTGGCCTGGGTACAGGCGGTGGCCGATCCGGCAGATGATTTACGACTGCCGATGAAAGGCCCGCTGAAAACCCTGCGCGACGGCAATGCGGGGCTGGCACGTCTGGCCAGCATGATCATGAAAAGTGCACGCTTGCTGCCGGCCGCACTGCTGCTGGAACTGCCCGAGGGCAGAGCATTTGCCGCGCAAAACGGCCTGACCCTGCTTGATACCACCGAAATCCGCGCAGAGATGGCCCAGGCCAGCCCGTTGCGCGAGATTGTGAGTGCACATGTCCCCCTGTCGGTTTCTGAGGGTACCCGTTTGCATGTGTTTCGCCCCGACGATGGCGGCGAAGAGCATTACGCCGTGGAAATAGGCCGGCCAGCCCGTGACAAACCGGTGCTGACGCGCCTGCATTCGGCCTGTTTTACCGGTGATCTTCTGGGATCCCTGAAATGCGATTGCGGACCGCAGTTACGCGCAGCGCTTGCCCGCATGGGCAAGGAAGGCGCCGGTGTACTGCTATACCTCAATCAGGAAGGGCGCGGCATCGGGCTGGCCAACAAGATGCGCGCCTACAGCCTGCAGGATCAGGGGTTTGATACGGTCGAGGCCAATCACCGGCTGGGCTTTGAGGATGACGAACGTGATTTCCTGATCGGGGCGCATATCCTCAAGAGCATGGGCTTCAACAGCGTGCGCCTGCTGACAAACAATCCCCGCAAGGTGGATATGATGGCACATGCGGGGATCAAGGTGGCCGAGCGGGTGCCGTTACAGGTGGGGCGCACCGCGCATAATGACGCCTATCTGAAAACCAAAGCCAATAAATCGGGGCATCTGTTGTGACTGCGCAGGATATGCTGCTCACCCCAAAGGGCCTGCGTTTCATGAACCGTCTGATCCCCTGTGCGGTTGGGCGCGGCGGGGTGCGCAGCCTCAAGCGCGAGGGCGATGGCGCCACCCCGGCAGGCAGGCACCATATTGCCGGTCTGCTCTACCGCCCGGATCGCATGCCCCGCCCCGCCCCTTGGGCGCAGCCGATTGGCCTGCGGGATTTATGGTGTGATGATGTCGCATCGGTTGCCTATAATCAACCGGTACGCGCGCCATTTGCGCCCAGCCATGAACATCTGCGCCGGCCAGATCCCCTGTATGACGTGGTTCTGCTGACGGATTATAACTGGCCCGAGGCAGAGCCGGGCCGGGGCAGCGCGATCTTTCTGCATGTCTGGCGCAAACCGCGCCACCCAACCGAGGGCTGCATAGCCTTTGCCCGCAAGGATTTGCTGTGGCTTGTCAGACGCATCGGGCCAGGGGCCCGGCTGATTGTCCCGCCCCTGTCTTTGTTCTGTTAATATCCCCGCCGGAGGCGCCGTTTCTGGGCCGCCTCAGCCGTAATCGCGCGCGCCAAAGATGGCAGAACCGACCCGCACATAGGTTGCCCCCTGGGCGATGGCGCGTTCAAAATCGCTGCTCATACCCATGGACAGGTCCTTCAGCCCGTTTCGCTCGGCAATCTTGCGCAAAAGCGCGAAATGCAGACTGGGTTCTTCGTCAACCGGCGGAATGCACATCAGCCCGACCAAAGGCAGATCAAGCGCACGAACCTCTTTTATGAAGGCATCGGCATCCTTTGGCAGAACGCCGGCTTTTTGCGGTTCTTCGCCGGTGTTGACCTCGACAAACAGTTCTGGGCAATGGCCCAGTTCCTGCGCCAGTCGCGCCAGCGTGCGGCCCAGTTTGGGCCGGTCAACCGTGTGGATGGCATCAAACAGCCCCATTGCCTGCCGCGCCTTGTTGGTTTGCAGCGGGCCGATCAGGTGCAGTTCCACACCATCGTATTGCGCACGGAAAGCCGGCCATTTGCCAGCCGCCTCCTGTACCCGGTTTTCGCCAAACAGCCGGTGGCCCTGCTTTAACACATCCTCAACCCGCGCATTCGGCTGCACCTTGGATACGGCAATGAGGCGGGTTGATCCGGGTTTGCGCCCGACGCGTTTTTCCTCGGCAAGGATTCGCTGCTGAATTTCAGAAAGTGACATTTGTAGCCCTGTGCAATTTGCTTGCAGCAGAAAAACACCAAATCGGCGCAAAAGAAAAGAGCGGACCCGAAGGCCCGCTCTCTATTCTGTCAGGTTGTTCTTCTGAATTTAGAAGGACAGACCCAGACCCAGCGAGAACATATCGCGGTCTGAATTAGCAAGAGCAACGTTTGCTCCTGTATCGTCTTTTACTGTCGCCAAGCTGGCCGAACCCCATTCGCCATGGCTGTAACCAGCCATTACGACGGCGCCACCGCCCAGATCGTAGTTGACGGCAAGAGCGTAACCTTTGTGATCGCTGTTGTTCGCTGTAGCACTATAGATGCCATAGTTTGCTGTAACAAGCAGAGGACCAGTGGTGTAGCCAAGACCGATACCAATGTGGTTGTCAATCGGGTCGCCCATAACCGCCTTACCGTCCATGTCGGTATAGTTCAGAATGGCGCGGAACCCATTGTCAAATTTGGCATCAACTGAAACACCAATCAGGCTGTTCGTGCCATCGTCCTGATAGCCAAGACCAAGACCCAGATTCGCACCACCAAGAGCGGTGTTATATTTGACACCGACACCCCAAATGGTATCTGCTGCGGTGCTTGTGTCATTCAGTTCCGCAGACAAGGCGACACCAAAGTCACCAAAGGTGTTGTCATAACGCAGAACCTGACCATCGTTGCCACCGTCCAAGCCGGAGTTGCCGTTGTAGCCGGCATGGGTGGTGTGTTCATCTGTAAGTGTTGTGCCCATGCCAACTTCTGACATGGCCCAGTCAAGCGCACCATCGGTATCGCCCATGGTAATGGAGCCAAAGGCACCTTTTACCCAAACGGCTTCTTTACTGCCGTTTTCATTAATCCCATTGGAAACTTCATCCAAGTCGATCTTGGCGCCAAAAGTCAGGCCACCATCGGTTTCACCGGACAGGTGGAAAGAGACATCCATATCGGAATGGAAACGGGTTTGACCGTCACCAATCAGTCCGCCGGCTGTGGCCCCATCACCATTGTTCAGCGCTGAGTAGTTTGAATTATGGACGCCGATTTCGGCGTAACCGGTCAGTTTGACTTCTGCAGATGCGATACCTGCGGAAGCAACCAGTGCGGTAGTTGCAAAGAGAACTTTTTTCATTTCGTTTTCCCTCGTGTGTTTCAAAAGGTGCACCTCAATTCAGGGGAATCCGAATTGAGTATGTGTTTAACTCTCTCTTTCCCCGGTTTATTGCAAGCGCGGGGCGGCATTTCCGGATAATGGAGTTATTCGTGGTGCAGCTATGTCACACATTTCCCGCCCCATTTCCGCCTGTTACCGGTTACTGCCTGTTTTTGCGGTCAAAATACCTTGCCCGCCTCACGGGCGTTGTTTACTAGGGATATAAATCAGGATCGGGGCTTTGTTATATGACTTTGGCAAATGGTATGACGCGCATTTTCACAAGAACAGTTGCTGTTCTGTCGCTTGCCGCCCTTGCGGGCTGCGGTGGTGGTTTCAGTAAAGGTGGATTCAGCCGCGGTGGCGGCAGCGGATCGGGGTCGATCGGTTCGGCCGGCCTGAAAGGCGGCGGCGATGGACGCGACCCGGATCAGACCGTAGTCGAAGACCAGAATGCGCCTTTGGAGGCCAGAGCGCGCAAGGATGGGCGAGTCGCAAACCGAAAAACCCTGTTTTCGCTGTTTCAAGGGCAGGATAACCCCAATGTGACGGTAGAGGTTAACAAATACATCTGGAATGCCGCGCTGGACGTGCTGAACTTTCTGCCAATTCAGGCGGCTGACCCGTTTTCCGGCGTGATTGTAACCGGCTATGGCAAACCTCCGGGTGGAGGACGGGCCTATCGTGCAACGATCTATGTGCAGGATCCGGCGCTGGATGCGCGATCCCTGCATGTGGCGCTGCAATCGCGCTCGGGGCCGGTCAGCGCCGACACGGTGCGTGCGATCGAGGATGCGATTCTGACGCGCGCCCGACAACTCCGTATCCGGGACAGCAAGCTATAGACCCCGGAGCAAACACGCACTAAGACCACGCCGGGCCCATTGCCCGGCGTTTTTTAGACCAAGGACAGCAGAAACATGTCGCGTTACACCGCATCCGATATCGAAAAGAAATGGCAGGAAACCTGGGACAAGGCCGGTGTGTTCACGGTCGAGCGCGACGAATCACGCCCGAAGTACTATGTTCTGGAAATGCTGCCCTATCCGTCCGGGCGCATTCATATGGGGCATGTGCGCAACTACACCATGGGGGACGTGATTGCGCGCTATAAAATGGCCCGTGGTTTTAATGTGTTGCACCCGATGGGCTGGGATGCCTTCGGAATGCCGGCTGAAAATGCAGCCATGGCTGTTGGCGGCCATCCCAAGGACTGGACCTATCAGAACATTGACGACATGCGCGCCCAGATGAAACCACTGGGCCTTTCCATCGACTGGAGCCGCGAATTTGCCACATGCGACCCGGAATATTATGGCCAGCAACAGGCCCTGTTTCTGGATATGCTGGAGAAAGGGCTGATCTATCGCAAGAACGCCGTAGTCAACTGGGATCCGGTGGATATGACGGTGCTGGCCAACGAACAGGTGATCGACGGCAAGGGCTGGCGATCCGGTGCGCCGGTTGAGCGGCGTGAACTGACACAGTGGTTTTTTCGCATCAGCGATTTCGCCGAAGAGCTGCTTGACGCCATCGACGGGCTGAAGGACTGGCCGGAAAAGGTGCGCCTGATGCAGAAGAACTGGATCGGCAAATCACGCGGGCTGGAAATGGCTTTTGAACTTGCGACCCCCGTGAACGGATTTGACAAGGTCGAGGTCTATACCACCCGCCCGGATACGCTGATGGGGGCATCCTTTATCGGAATTTCACCCGATCACCCCCTGGCCAGGGCATTGGAGGCCGAAAATCCGGATCTGGCTGCGTTCAATGCGGAATGCCGCCGCATGGGAACATCCGAGGCCGATCTGGAAACCGCCGAGAAAAAGGGTTTCGATACCGGACTGAAAGCCCGCCATCCGCTCAACCCGGACTGGGAGCTGCCTGTCTGGGTCGCCAATTTCATCCTGATGGATTACGGCACCGGCGCAATTTTCGGCTGCCCTGCGCATGATCAGCGAGACCTTGATTTTGCCCGCAAATATGCGCTGCCGGTGATTGATACATTCATTGCCAGGGAAAACGGCAAGCCGGTTGAGAATGAAGCCTTCGTACCGCCCAAGACCGAACCGGTACAATGGATCAACCATTTTGCCGGACTGGATGTGGCCACGGGACAAGAGGCGATCGACAGAACAATCGAATATGCGGAAAAACATGGCTGGGGCCAGGGAAAGACGCAATACCGTCTGCGTGACTGGGGCCTGTCGCGGCAGCGCTATTGGGGCTGTCCGATTCCGGTAGTGCATTGCGACGATTGCGGTGTTGTCCCGGAAAAAAAGGAAAACCTGCCGATCCGCCTGCCCGATGATGTCACATTTGATATCCCCGGCAACCCGCTGGACCGGCACCCGACCTGGCGCAATACCACCTGCCCGAAATGCGGCAAGCCCGCACAGCGCGAGACGGATACCATGGATACGTTTGTTGACAGTTCATGGTATTACGCGCGCTACACGGCGCCGCACGCAAAAACCCCGACCAGTGCGCCGGATGTGGATTACTGGATGAATGTCGATCAGTATATCGGCGGGATTGAACACGCGATTCTGCATCTGCTCTATTCGCGCTTTTTTGCCCGCGCAATGCATCTGACCGGCCATCTGCCGGCAAAAGCGATCGAGCCATTCAATGCCCTGTTTACCCAGGGGATGGTGACCCATGAAATCTATCAGACCCGGGATGAAAAGGGGCGGCCGGTCTATCATCTGCCCGAAGACGTGGAGAATGGAAAGCTGAAGGCAACCGGCGAGCCCGTGGAGATCATCCCCTCGGCAAAAATGTCGAAATCAAAGAAGAACGTGGTGGATCCCGTCAATATCGTCTCGGGTTTCGGTGCGGATACGGCACGCTGGTTCGTGTTGTCGGATTCGCCACCGGAACGGGATGTGGAATGGACATCCAGCGGTGCGGAAGGGGCCTATAAGCATCTGGGACGGGTCTGGCGCCTGGCCCAGGAAATCGCCAAGAGTGAAACCCCGGCGAACAAAGATGATCTGCCACTGGAAAAAGCGCTGCACCGCACCATTGACGACGTGACAAGGGGAATTGAGGGGTTTGCCTTCAATACCTCGATCGCAAAGCTGTATGCCTTTACCAATACCTTGGCCAAATCTGCTGCGGGAGCGGCAATACGCCAGAAGGCAATGCGGATTCTGGCACAGCTCATGAGCCCGATGACACCACATCTGGCAGAAGAAATATGGGACCTTCTGGGCGGGAAGGGGCTTGTAACACAGGCGGAATGGCCAGTGGCCGATCCCGAAATGCTGGTTGAAGAAGACGTAACACTACCCATTCAGGTGAATGGCAAACGCCGCTCGGAAATCACCGTTCCGAAAGACATGCCAAAGGAAGAGGTTGAAAAACTGGCGCTGGCCGATCAAGCTGTGCAAAAGGCGCTTCAGGGTCAGGCGCCGAAAAAGCTGATCGTTGTTCCGGGTCGAATTGTAAATGTTGTTGTCTAGCCGTCGCAGTTTCGTCTTGACGTTTGCCGCCCTTGCCGGCTGCGGGTTCCGGCCCGCCTATGCACCGGGTGGCCCGGCTGAGGGATTGCGGGGGCGCGTATCTGTTCAGCCGCCAAAAGACGTTAATGATTTCACCTTGCTGAAAAGGCTGGAAGAACGGCTGGGGCGCCCGCAGGCATCGCGCTATATATTGAACTACCAACTGGATCTGAGCGAAAGTGGGCTGGCAATATCGCCGACCCAGGAAATCACACGGTTTCATATTGTCGGCAAGGCCCGGTTCAGCCTGACGGACACCGCAAACGGGCAGGTTGTCAAATCCGGTCTGGTGGACAGTTTCACCAGTTACAGTGCAACGGGCACCACGATCAGCACCCAGGTTGCAAAACAGGATGCTTATCGGCGGCTGATGGTTATTCTGGCGGACCAGATTGTCACACACCTGCTGTCGCCGGACACCGGGGATGGCCAATGAAACTGACCGGGCGCAACGCCAGGGTCTATTTTTCAAAGCCGGAGCCGGAGCGTGCGGGCCTGCTTATCTATGGGGCGGATCCGATGCGGGTGGCCCTGAAACGGCAGGAGGTCATTCAGGCGCTGATCGGCAAGAATGGCGAAGAAGAAATGCGCCTGACCCGTATACCGGCCAGCGAATTGCGTTCTGACCCCGCCTTGCTGATGGATGCAATCAAGGCGCAGGGGTTCTTTCCGGGCCCGCGTGTGGCCTTTGTTGAAGATGCGGCCGACGGGTTGAGCAAGACCATTGGTGCGGCGATGCAAGACTGGCAGCCGGGTGATGCCCAGATCATCGTGACAGCCAAGCAGTTGCCGGCCCGTTCCTCCCTGCGCAAAGCCTTTGAGACCCACAACAATGCCTATGCCGTGGGTATCTATGATGATCCGCCGGACCGCGACGAGATCGAAGCCGAATTGCGCAAGGCCGGGCTGAGCCGGGTTGATCAGGATGCAATGGCGGGTCTCATCGCATTTTCGCGCAGTCTGGATCCGGGGGATTTTCGCCAGTTGATCGTAAAGCTTGGTCTTTTCAAAACAGATGATCCAAACCCGTTGAGTGCAGAGGAGATCACGGCATTGGCCCCGACCTCCAGCGAGGCGGCGCTGGACGACATTCTGAATGCGGTTGCCGAGGCGCGAACCGGTGAAATTGGTCCGATCCTGCGCAAGCTGGAAGCACAGGGAATGCAGCCTGTCGGGCTGTGTATCGGCGCAACCCGACATTTTCGCGCGCTGCATCAGGTTGCATCCGGCGCACCGGTGCGCCCGCCGTTGTTTGGCCCGCGCCGCGACCGGATGCATAAACAGGCGCGCAGTTGGGGCTTCGGGAAACTGGAGCGGGCACTGGAAATGCTGGTGGACACCGATTTGCAGCTGCGTTCCACAAGCCGGGCGCCGGCCATGGCCTTGATTGAGCGGACTCTTATACGACTGTCAATGATGGGGCGGCGTTAGGGTCAGTGTTTGGCCATCTGTGCCGCGGCCTTGCCAGCCCAGCGCCCGGTTGCCAGGCAGGCTGTCAGAAGATAGCCGCCGGTTGGGGCCTCCCAGTCCAGCATTTCTCCGGCACAAAACACACCCGGTATGGTCTTTAGCTCCAGATCACTTGTCATCGCGTCAAAGCGGACCCCGCCGGCCGTGGAAATGGCCTCGTCCATCGGTCTGGGGCCTTGCAGCGGAACCGGCAGCGATTTCAGCAACCCGGCCAGTTTGGCACCGGTTGGCAATGGTCGCGCAAATTCCTGAAGCAACGCCAGTTTGACGCCACTCAGCCGAAAGGATTTCCGCAGATAGTTGCTGAATGTGGCTTTCCCCTGAGGACGCGCCATTCGGCCCTGAATTTTTTGAAGGTCCCAGTCCGGCAACAAGTCCAGCGATAATCTGGCACCCCCACGCAGGGCACGCGAAACGGCATAAATACCGCCGCCCTCCAGCCCGCGTTCGGAAACGATGAATTCGCCGCGAACAGATTCCCCGTTGACCTGCAAGGCGACCCCTTTGACAGGCGCACCAAAGAACCGGGCCATGTAAGGTGACCAGTCAACCTGAAAACCCATATTGGCCGGTTGAAACGGGGTTATGCTGGCCCCCCGTTTTCGCAGCAGGTCAGACCAGGCACCATCAGAACCCAGACGTGACCAGCTGGCCCCGCCCAGCGCCAGCACACAAACCTGTTGTGGTAATGTCATGCGGCCATCCGGCGTATCAAAAACAAAATCCTGCCCTGCCCAGCCCTGCCAGCGCCAGCGCGTTTGCATGTTCACGCCCTTGCCGGCCAGACGGCGCAGCCAGTTGCGAAGCAAGGGTGAGGTTTTCATCGACTTCGGAAAAACACGTCCGCTGGAACCGGTAAAGACCTCTTGCCCAAGTGCGCGCGCCCAGCCCTGCATCTGTACGGGGCCAAACGACGTCAGCATCGGGCGCAGGCTGGGTTCTGCCTCATGAAAATGCGGCAGAAAATCTGAGAGAGATTCATCTTTGGTCAGGTTCAGGCCGGATTTTCCGGCCATGAGAAACTTGCGGCCAACAGAAGGCATTGCATCGGCAACGGTGACACGCAGATGTGCATCAGCCATCTGCTCTGCCGCCATCAGACCGGCCGGACCCGCGCCGATGACCAACGCATGTTTCATTTTCCCGATTGCGCCGGCGGCGTGTTCCTGAATTCGACAACCCGATGCGGATAAGGAATTTTTATGCCGTTATCCCGCAGCGCATTCCAGACTAGAAACAGCACGTCCGAGGTAAATTTGTGCTTGCCGTCATCCAGTCCATTCACCCAGAACTCAACAGCGAAATCGACACCGCTTTCGCCAAAACCGCGCAATTCGCAATCGGGCGGAAACGGTTTGTCCAGAACTTCGGGGTGTTTGCTGACTGCGGCCTCTATGATCTCGGGAACCTTGTTGATATCGGTGTCATAACTGACAGAAAAAGGCGCCTCATAGCGGTTGGCCGATCCGCTGTCAGAGTAGTTGATCACACGGGTTGTAATGAAATCCTCATTCGGAACCACAATCCAGCGGCCGTCAAAAGTTTCCAGTATGGCGGCGCGCGCTGTCATTTTTACAATTGTCCCGGCCTCGCCGCCGTCCAGTTCGACATAATCGCCAACAGTTGCCTGGCCTTCCAGCAACAGAATGACACCCGAAATGAAGTTGGCCGCGATTTTCTGAAGACCAAAGCCCAACCCCACACCGATGGCACCGCCCAGCACTGCAAGCGTTGAAAGATTGATTCCCATGATGCTCATCAACAACAGGAACGCCGTGCCGAAAATCGCTATTTCCGCGGCTTTGACCGCAAGCTGACGTGTGGCCGGGCGCAGCTCTTCTTTCTGTCCCAGATAGCTGGCGCTCTGATCATTTGACCAACGACCCAGCCAGAACAACAGCGACCCGGCAATGACCCCGCGCACAAGTGCCATGACCGAGAAGGAAATATTGCCAAGCTGAATGACGGTGGCTGAAAGAAAGGCCGTAAGTGGCGCCAGAAGGCCCAGCGCAAACAGCGCCATGGCCGGGATCAGGACGTATTTGCCAAGAAGTTTCAAGAACGGATCGCGGATAATTTTGTGCACCAATGCCCGGGCCGCCAGAAACAGGAAAACCCGTTTACCAAAGGCAATGACCGCACCAGAACCAAACATTGATCGTGTGATCTGTTCGCCGATGGCAGTGAACCCGTAAGCAAGAAGCGGAAGCAGCAGGGGCAGAAAAACCAATACAAACCGGCGTATGGAGGCAAGCATCGACTGCTGGTCTTTCGGGGGCAAGACAAGCCGTGTCAGGAGCGGATCGAGTTTGCGGCTGACGGCAACAGCAATCACGAAAGCCAGAACCAGCAAGGCAAACTGCGACCATGCAGCCGGGCTGAGCAACCAATCCTGTGCCAAATCCCAGCCCTGGTTTACATAACCCATGACCGTATCAAGAAAGTCAGATTTGTTTGCAGCCATTTGGTCCTCCCAGAGGATGAAATCCCGGTACGTTTCTGCAATGACCCCGAACCTGCCCTGAAATCAAGTGCCCTTAGTGGCACATTTCCTTTATCCGGCGCGCAATCTCAGCATCGGCCGCCAGACTGTCGGCAACCAGGGCTTTGGCATTGGCCAGCAATAACTCAGGCGTTGAAAGCCTGTCTATGAGGCCGAACTTCAGGGCCTCTTCTGCGGTCAGTCTGGAGCCAGCCATCAGAATCAGTTTGGCCCGCGCCGGGCCGACAAGGGTAACCAACCGCGCCGGGTCGGATGGCTGAGGCAAAAAACCCAGCTTCATGACCGGATAAAAGAATTTGGCTGTCGGAACACTTATCCGCAAATCACATGCCAGAGCCATGCCAAAGGCACCACCTGCCAGGGTCCCGTTCAATGCGGCAATGGTCAGGCATGGAAGCGCTGCAATGGACTGGGATAGTTCTTCCCAAACCGGATTTGTCGCCAACCCTGCGCCTGCCTCATTCAAGTCCGCACCGGCACTGAACACCTTGCCCACACCGGTCAGAATCAGGGCGTGTGCCTCTGCCTGTGCCTTTTTGGAAATCTCTGTCAGTCTTTCCAGCATGGCCCTGGTCAGAGCATTGGCTTTCTCCGGGCGGTTCAGCGTGACGATCCAGAGATTGTCTTCCCTTAGCAAGTCAATCATTGGCCAATCCAAGATGTGCAAGAATTTCCGGGTCGCGCAGCGATATTTCCTGACCGATATAGGCATCTGCCTTGCTGGTACACATCCAGACAAGCGCCTTTGCCGGCCATTCCGCCGGGATGTGGTCTGACCAGTCCAACTGGCTGACCGGGTTTATGCCACTGGCGCGGATTTCCTTTTGCATCCCGGTGGCAACGGTCCCCGGCGACAGGCCCATGACCCGCAAACCCTTGCCGCGACCCTCGCGATCGGCACAGGCAGTCAGCATGGCTGCCCCGGCCTTTGAGGAACAATAGGCGCTCCATCCTTCAAGCGCATTATGAGCAGCCCCCGAACTGATGGTCAGGATGGTTCCCTTCTTTTCAGATATCATCCGGGGCATGACGGCGCGCATACCGTGATAAACACCCTTGAGATTGACATCGATTGCACGGCCCCACGCTGCCGGATCGGTTGTGTCCAGCATGGCGATCGGCTCAATCACGCCTGCGTTGTTTATCAGTACATCCAGGCCACCGAAATGCGATCTTGTTTGCTGGACGGCGGACTGGACCGATTCAAAACTGCTGACATCACAGGAAATGGCCAGAGCTTGTGGCCCGATTTCCTGCGCCAGTTCCATGAGTGCGTCTTTGCTACGCGCCAGAATGGCAACATTTGCCCCCGCCTCTGCAAAAGCGCTGGCGGCAGCAGCACCAATTCCCCGACTGGCGCCGGTAATCACCACTGTCTTTCCCGAAATTTCCCCCATTTTTTTCTCCTGCCTTAAAATTGATCAAATCTTGGTTATATTCCGATTCGCCCCGGGAATTACTTGATCTCCCGGGCCTTGGCAGTCATTCTGCCGCCGAACAATTTAACAGTGAAAGGTTCGATATGAAACCGTGGAAATCCATTAGCGGCTGTGCCGCATTGATTACATTGATGGGCAGCACTGCCGCACTAGCGGATGTTACCGCACAAGAGGTTTGGGCTGATTGGAATAGTTACCTGACCGGTTTTGGCTACCAGATTTCGGCCCAGCAAAACACATCCGGCGACACACTTACAGTGACGGATTTTACCGCGACGACAACCTTGCCCGAAGACGGTGGCAGCGTAACATTGACCCTTGCAAGCCTGGAGTTTACAGACCGCGGCGACGGGACAGTTGCCGTCTCCATGGCGCAACACAACCCCGTTATCATGGACATCACCCCAAAAGATGGCAAGCCGGTGCACATGGAGTTGGATTATTTCCAGACCGGGCTATCGATGATCGTTAGCGGCACTGCCGACGAAATGACCTATGCAAGCACTGCCAGCGAAATGGGTATCGAACTGAAAGACCTGACCGTTGATGGCACAAAAGCTGATGCGGTATCCGCTCTGCTCACAGGCCGTGATTTTCTGGGCAACTACGTCAGCCGGGTTGGCAATCTGCGCAGCATGGAATCAAACTCCAGCTTTGGCTCGGTTGAATATAAAATTTCAGTCGCCGACCCCGAGGGTAAAGGCAGTTTTGATATCAGCGGGATGCTTGAAGATCTGAAAACCACGGCGGCCGGGGCCTTTCCGATGGCCATGGATTTTCAAGACTTGGGTTCAGCGCTGAAAGCCGGATTTTCGGCGAATGGCAATGTCACCTACGGGCAGGGAAGCTCGGACTTTTCCGCAAACGACAATGGAAAGATTACGTCCGGATCATCATCCTCCACGGGCGGAAGCCTGGAATTTGCGCTGGATGAAAACCATCTGATGTATGGCGCAACCAACCAAAATGCTGAAATGACATTTTCCAGCCCGGATATTCCATTCCCGTCGCTGACGATAAAAATGGCCGAAACCGTCGCCAAGCTGATGCTGCCGGTGTCAAAATCCGACACACCGCAGGACTTTGGCTTCACGATCAAACTTGTTGATTTCGCCTTGCCCGAGGAAGTCTGGAGCATTGCCGATCCGACAGGGACCCTGCCGCATGATCCCGCGACGGTCATTCTGGATTTGGCCGGCAAGGCAAAGCTGTTCTTTGATATCCTGGATCCCAAAGCGCAGGAAGAAATGCAGGGGCAGGCCCCCGGCGAGGTTGATGAACTGAAGCTGAACGCCCTTGAAGTGAAAGTCGCCGGCGCGGATCTGACTGGCAATGGTGCGTTTACCCTGGACAACAATGATCTTGAAACTTTTGGCGGCGTTCCAAAGCCCATCGGAAGTATCAATCTGAAGCTTGTTGGCGGCAATGCGCTGCTCGACAAACTGGTGCAGATGGGGCTGTTGCCGGAAGATCAGGCCATGGGCTTTCGCATGATGACCGGCATGTTCGCCAAACCGGGTGATGGCGATGATGTTCTGGTTTCAACAATAGAGTTCACTGAAGACGGTCAGGTTCTGGCCAATGGTCAGCGCCTGAAATAGAAACTGGCCCGTCAACGAAATGACGCCGCCCCAAATTTTGGGGCGGCTTTTTTATTAGCAACTGTATTTC
>JALSRG010000008.1 GCA_026984915.1 Marinosulfonomonas sp.
CCGTTGATATTTCGCGACAATCCCGCCAGCGGTGCAGGGTTTATAGGTCTACGCCCTAGTCCGAATTTCCGCGACAACCTCTGTTTCAAGGGGGGATTTGTGGCCTTTTTCAATATGGGAAAGACTGTTAATCTTGGCTGTGGGACAAGCCAAAGGAAGCTGATCGGATGCGTGCATTTACAATTGGACAAGCCGCCAAAGCCGTAGGGATTGGTGTGGAGACCATCCGGTTTTACGAACGCAAAGGACTCATTGCACAACCACTTCGGCCGGCGGGAGGCGGGCCTCGCGATTATGGCGGGGCCTGTGTGCAAAGGTTGCAGTTTATCCGTCAGGCGCAGGAAATCGGGTTTTCCCTGTCTGAAATATCCGAGTTGTTGTCGTTGAAATCCAATCCGAGCGCAGATTGTGCCGCCGTTCATGATCGGGCGAGGCAAAAAAGGCAGGATGTGGAGGCCAAACTGTCCCGGCTGTTGCAGATCCGTGATGCGCTTGATGTTTTGCTCGCGGATTGCCCCGGCAACGGCAATGTCGCATCCTGCACCATTCTCGATGTCATGGAGCAGGGCTACCAAAAGCATCCGACATCCTGAATCAGGTCCGTTATTTCTTGTCGCGCCTATTCAAGGCTTGACTCCGTACCATGGTACGGAATTTAGGATTGGCACCAGAGCAGATTCATTTTCAGGGGCGGGTGGTGTGATTACAATTCCATGCTAGATCAAATTCATCCGGACCAAGGGAAAGAGCGCGGCATTCCGTTTGCTGTAATTCCGGTTTCGAGACAGATTCCGCGCAGGCTGCGGCCCGGTACGTCTGGGGAGGGTGGCGATGCCTGATCCGGACCTGTCTGGCGAGACGCGGGCGCGTTTCTGGAAAATTGCCGGTGCGGGCGCCAGTTTTCAGGCCGGCTCGACGGCTGTGGATTCAGCGACCGTGGTTGCCAGTCTTGTCTATCAGTTGACGGGGAGCGCCCTTGCCGTAGGGGCGGCCAGTGCGGTGCTGAGGCTGGGCTGGCTTCTGCCGCAGTTCGCGGTTGGATATCTGGCGCAATCTGCCCGCAAAACCATGCCGTTTTACGTATTTGGTGCTTATGGGCGTGCCATTGTTGCCGGCCTGATCGGTATTCTGCTGTGGTTTGGTGATCAGGTGCCGCCTGTCTGGCTGGCGGCCGCTTTTTTGGCGTTGTGGACGTGCTATGCCTTTGTCAGCGGCGTTGTGGCGGTTCCGTATAATGACATTGTTGGCCGCTCCATTCCATCTAACGCACGCAGCCGGATGCTTGCCTACCGGTTTTTTGGCGGCGGGGTGCTGGCACTGGGCATTGCGGGGTTTGCCAGATCCATGCTGGAGAACGGGCCCCTGCTGCGCGGATACGCCATGATCTTCTGGCTGGCCTCTTTGCTGATGATCCTGTCCTCAACCCTGTTTGTGTCGGCGGGAGAGCCGGGACAGAGCAAGGTGGATGATAGAAGAAAAGGCGCTAATGGTTTGAAAAATTTTGTAAAAGGTGGGTTTGGCATCCTGAAGGATGATGCGCGGTTCCGCCTGTTTCTGTTTTCGCAATGGCTGGGGGGCGCGACCCTCATGGCTTTGCCGTTCTATATGGTTGCCGCATTGAAACGCGGCATTACAGCGGGTGATGTGGGGCTGTTGATGGGGGCGCAGACCATTGGGGCCCTGCTTTCAAACCCGATCTGGGGGCGGATAGGGGATGCGGCCGGAAAACTGCGCCTGATGCAGGTTGTCGGGGTGTTGCGGGTGTTGTTGCCCCTTGCCGTGCTGGTTTTGCTGGCAGGCGGGGCGGGCAGGCTGGCCTTTGCGGCTCTGTTTCTGGCCATTGGCGCAATGATGAATGGTGTCACCATCGGTTATCTCGGATTTCTTATGGAGATTTCCCCGGATGACAGGCGCCCGGCCTACTCGGCCTATTTCAATACACTGGCAGCCCCGGCCGCCCTGTTGCCGCTTCTCGGGGCGGGTTTTGTGAATCTGATCTCATTACCTGCTGTTTTCGTGGCCGCCATGGCTGCGGCGGTATGTCAGTTTGTTCTGCTTCTTCGCATCAGCAAGGAAATGGCATGACCCGGCAAATCGTGGTGTTTACGGTCAACGCAAAGGCCATTTACGACGGCAGACAAATTCCAATTTTGCAACACAGGTCTGGAAAAACAAATGGCTGAGGCTTCTCACGTTCACGAAAAATCACATGACCACAGTCATGATGCGCATGCTTCAGGCTGCTGCGCCGGCGGTGGCGCAATGTGTGGTGATATTGGTCCGGTTGGCGATGTTGAGGCGAAGGGGCGCAGTTTCAGGGTGAACGGGCTGGATTGTGCTGAAGAAGTCGCGATCCTGCAAAAGGTTCTGGGGCCAAAACTGGGGGGCGAGGAATATCTGGCCTTTGATGTGCTGAACGCGCGCATGACCATCCTGGATGGCGGGCAGGGGCTGGGTGATGACGATATCATAAAGCTTGTGGCAAGCACCGGGATGAGCGCGAAATCATGGAACGCAGAAACCGCCGAGGCGGATCATGTTGCCAATCTTGCGCGACAGAAACGTTTTACCTTTCTGAGCGGTGGCTTTTGGCTGGCGGGTATTGTTTATCACATCGCAGAAACCGGTCTGGGCGGTGCGTTCAGCCTGTTCGCCGACCACGGCGACAATCCGATGCCCGTGCCCGAGATTGTCCTGTTTGGCCTGGCCATCGTGTTCGGGGCATGGTTCGTGGCGCCCAAGGCCCTGTCCTCTGCCCGGCGGCTGTCGCCCGACATGAATCTGTTGATGGTCATAGCCGTGGTTGGCGCCATTTTCATTGGCCAGTATTTTGAGGCAGCGACCGTTGCCTTCTTCTTTTCCCTGTCTCTGACACTGGAAAGCTGGAGTGTTGGGCGGGCGCGCAATGCGGTGGCTGCCCTGCTGAATCTGGCGCCACCAACGGCAATTGTCATCCGTGAAGACGGGGCTGAGGCCGAAATCCCGGCGGCGGATGTGGCGATCGGAGACCGGTTTGTCGTGCGGGGCGGTGACAGAATTGCGCTGGATGGCAAGGTGGTTGGCGGAGCCGGGGCTGTCAATCAGGCTCCGATTACCGGGGAAAGTGCCCTGGTCGCAAAGGAAACCGGTGATGAGGTTTATGCCGGCACCATCAACGGCGAGGGAACCCTGACGATCGAGGCGACCAAAGCTGTCGGCGATACGGTTCTGGCCAGGATCATCCGTATGGTTGGCGATGCACATTCACGCCGCGCCCCGGTTGAGCAATGGGTGGCCAGATTTGCCCGCATTTACACCCCGGCCGTCATGGTCATGGCCATTCTGCTTGCAACTGTTCCGCCGGTGCTGGGGTTGGGCGAATGGAGTTTCTGGTTCTACAATGCCCTGGTTTTGCTGGTGATTGCCTGCCCCTGTGCCCTGGTGATTTCAACACCCGTATCCATTGTTGCGGCGCTGGCATCCTCGGCCCGTCAGGGGGTGCTGATCAAGGGAGGGGCTTATATCGAAGCTCCGTCACGGCTTACGGCGCTGGCAATGGATAAAACCGGGACAATTACCAAAGGCGCGCCAGAGGTGGTTGCCCTGCACGGGCTGAATGACACCGCACCAGCAGAACTGCTGAAGGTTGCGGCCGCGCTGGAGGCCCGCTCGTCGCACCCGCTGGCCGCGGCCATTCTGGAGCGGACGGCGCATGATGGTGTGGAAATCAGCGCAGCAGATGATGTGGCAATTGTACCTGGGCGCGGTGTCAGGGGCCGTATCAATGGGCGGGAAATGTGGCTGGGGTCCCCCAGATATGCTGCGGAACTGGGGCTGGGTGCGCAACTGCCGGCCGCGATCCTTCAGGAGATAGAGGCCCGCGGCGAAACCGTGGTTGTGATTGGCGGCAAGGGGGATTTGCTGGGCATGATTGCCCTGGCAGATGCCATCCGGCCTGATGCACGCGGTCTTGTGGCCGATCTGCATGCTCTGGGTGTGAAAAAACTGGTGATGCTGACCGGGGACAATGCGCGTGCGGCACGGGCCGTTGCCGATGCGGTCGGCATGGATGAGGTTCGGGCCGAGTTGTTGCCGCAGGACAAGGTTGCCGCGATTGAAGAGCTGACAGACAAGCATGATATCGTGGCGATGATCGGGGATGGAGTGAACGATGCCCCCGCCATGGCCCGGGCAAGTTTTGCGATTGCGATGGGGGCTGTCGGGTCGGATGCCGCCATTGAAACGGCGGATATTGCCCTGATGAGTGATGACATAGGCAAGCTGCCCTGGCTGATACGCCATTCGCGCCGGACAATGGCAATCATTCGCCAGAATATTGGTGTATCGCTGGCGGTGAAGGCATTGTTCGCCGTGCTGACATTGTTCGGCATGGCCAGCATGTGGGGAGCCATTGTGGCTGATGTTGGCGTTTCATTGCTGGTTGTTGCCAACGCATTGCGCCTGTTGCAGGCAAAGGGCGTCTGAGCGGTCTGCTCTCTGGCTCACGAACTGGTGATCAACATGCGGCTTGACCCTCCTGCGGGGAAGGGCTGCATATGCCTGTTATTCGTACTCTTTGAACGAAAGCATGAGGCAGAGTTGAAATGACCGGAAAACGAAAGACAGTGATCAGCAGACGCAGGGTTCTGGCAGGCGCGGCGGGGTTTATGGCGGCCCCGGCGACTGTTTTTGCCGCAACAGATGGTGCCGCAGGAGCCGGCGCGGGGGCCCGCAATAATATATCCTCTTTCAAGATACGGCGCTGGCAAGAGTATTTCAGCAATCTGAAAAACGGCGCCATTCTGGCCGACACCCAATCGAGGATGCTGATGTATTGGGCCGAGGACGGCGTGACCACACGCGTCTATCCGACAAGTGTCCCGCTGAGCGAAGAACTGACACGCCGCGGGCGGACAAGTATCGTGCGCAAGGTCGTCGGGCCATCCTGGCGTCCGACCGCGTCGATGAAAAAGCGCAACCCGGAATGGCCGGATTATGTCGGACCCGGACCGGACAACCCGCTTGGGACGCATGCGCTGTACCTGTCCTGGACCTATTACCGTATTCACGGAACCAACGACACGCGCAAGATCGGTCGCCAATCCAGCAATGGATGCATTGGGCTTTATAACGATCAGATCGCGGATTTGTTCGCGCTGGCCAAGGTTGGTACGCAGGTGGTGCTGATTTAGGACCTGTCGCCCCTGATCGGATTCGCCTCTGCTGCAAACAGAGGGCGTGCGGGCGCCCGGGCGAAGTGAATTCAATCAAACGCGACAGGCTCTTGGGTCAGGATCCATTCATCCCGCGCGCACAGTTTGGCAGATTTGCTCTCTGAACAGGCGCAGCGCCGCCGAATGGTATTTCTATTTCAAGGCGTTGCAACCTATTCAGGGGGGCAAATCCGCCAAACCAGTGGTGCGGGGGTTACAGGTCTACGCCCTGGTGGTTGAACTGAAAACTGATTTCGGCCGCTTGCGAAATAGCCGCAATGATTGCCGGGGGATGAGAAATGCCCCGGCTTTCTGCGGTTTCAGGCAACTGGAATGCGGGCCGCAGCGATGAAATCCATCCCCTGATGGATGTCGTCGCTGATCGCCTTTCGGAACCCGTTGCGGTCGTTGGCTTCCAGGGCGGCTGTGGCTGCGCGGTGGAAATCGTGCTTGATATCGCTGGCACCGTACATTGCACAGACTTTCCGCATGCTGGGTGCATATTGCAACCAGAGCGTTTCCACCAGCCGATGCAGAACGGCTGAATCTGCCCGGCGGTAAATATAAAAATGAAACGCGTGATTTCCCTGCACATAGGCATCGGTATCGTTTTCAGCGATGGCCTGATCCAATTGTTTGTCAATGGCGCGCAACGTCAGCAGTTCCTCTGCGCCCATGTTCTGACAGGCCCGATATGCCAGTTCGCTTTCCAGATTGTCCCGGGCAAAGCGAATGTCGCGCAAGCGCTCGCCGTCAAGTTCGGGGACGACAATGGTGCGGCTGTCGCGGAAAATCAGCACGCCTTCAGCCACAAGCGAGCGCAGCGCATCCCGTGCCGGCATGATGCTGACCTTGTATTTTTCTGCGATCTGACGGATCGAGATAGGTTGGCCGGGTTCATAGGCGCCGGTAAACAGGGAGGCGCGCAAAGATCGCTGCAGATCATCGGCCATCGTGTTTGGCTGGAAGGGAACCGGTTTTTCGACCGCTGCCATTTCTGTCTCCGTTTCTTGCCTGGGCAATAGTATTATCATGAAGCACAAGCCGGCAAATATTCTCTTGAGTATAGATCTGAGCCATTGTAGCGTTAACGGTGTTATAACACGAGAGCTCTCAACGGACGAGGGCCAATCCGACAGGAGAGAACAAAATGCCCAAACCCAGTATTTCCATCCGCCGCCGCCGTTTTTTGCAGGGCGCTGCCGCCGTCGGCATGAGTTTTTCCCTGCCCAAACGAAGCGCTGCCGCCTCGGGGAAGGTGAATTTTTATAACTGGGATACGTATATTGGTGAAACAACCCTGGAGGATTTCACCAAAGCAACCGGGATCGAAGTGCAATACGATCTCTTTGCCGATAATGACGAACTGTTTGCCAAATTGCGCAATGGCAACCCCGGTTATGATCTGATCGTACCAAGCAATGACTATGTAGAACGGATGATCAGCGCTGATATGCTGGTGCCGCTGGATCATTCCAAAATCCCGAACATGAAAAACCTTGACCCGGCGTTTCTGGATCCGGCGCATGACCCGGGCCGTAAATATACCGTGCCCTATATGTGGGGGACAATCGGCATAGGTTATCGTAAATCCAAGGTGAAGAGCACGCCTGACAGTTGGGCCGCTCTCTATCAGTCCGATGAATACGCCAACCATATTGCATTGCTGGGCGAGGCCCAGACGGTCATGCAGATGGCCCTGAAACTGATGGGCAAATCGCTGAATGACTGGACGGATGAAAATATCGCCGCCGCAGAAGCGATGATTATTGCCCAGAAGAAGAATATCACCGCATTTGCCCCGGATAACGGACAGGATTTGCTGCTGGCGGGAGAGGTCGATCTGGCCCAGGAATGGAACGGGGACATCCAGCAGGCAATGGATGAGGACGATGACATCAGCTATTCGGTGCCCAAGGAGGGAACCCTGATCTGGGAAGACGCCCTGGCCATTCCGAAAGGCGGGCCCAACCCTGATGGCGCCCACGAACTGATCAACTATCTGCTGGATGCAGAGGTTGGCGCCAAGATTGCGGATTTCATCTATTACGCCACGCCAAACGCTGCGGCACGCAAGCTGCTTGGGCCGGAGTATAATGAAAATCCGGTTATTTTCCCGTCGCAAGAGACCTTGGAAAAATCCGAAATCTCCATCTACCCCGGTCAGGAAATCATATCCAAGATCGACGCAGCCTGGACCCGTATCAAGGCGGCCGGCTGACAGGGATGATCGGGATGCGCGGTGTTATTAACGCGCATCCCGTGTGGCTCTGGGGGGGGCATGGAAAGCTATCGCAAGAATATCCGGGTCTTTCTGGCATTTTTCGGGCCGACCGCCGGCTGGCTGGTTTTGTTTTTCTTTGTACCGCTGGCCATTATCTGGATTTACAGTTTTGGCGAAAACAGTTCGCTGACAACAATAAAGACAACCTGGACACTGGACAATTACAAACGCCTGTTCGAGCCTGAAATCATTGGGCTTTTCTGGCGCTCCGTCTGGCTGTCAGTCGTTTCGACGGCGATCTGTATCGTGATGGCCTATCCGATTGCCATGGTGATCGCGACAGCGTCGCGAAAGGCCAAGCCCTGGTTACTGCTGGTGATCATTCTGCCATTCTGGACCAACCTTCTGATCCGCACCTATGCGCTTTTGAATATTCTGGGGACGCGGGGGAGGTTGAACGACTTGCTGCACTGGTTCTGGAACATGGGGCACGGCGCGCTGGAGCTTGTCGGTCTGGGCAGTCTTCTGGGGGAGCAGTTCGAACCGATCGTGTTTCTGGGCACCCCGGGGGGCGTGATGATCGGGCTTGTCTATGTTTACCTGCCGTTTGCGGTGCTGCCGATTTATTCCTCGCTTGAGAGACTGGACCGGAATTATCTGGAGGCAAGCCTGGATCTGGGGGCGAGCCAGTGGCACACGTTTCGCAAAATCCTGTTGCCGCTGTCCATTTCCGGAATCAATACCGCCGCGATCATCACCTTTATTCCGTTGCTTGGATCATTTCTCATTCCCAACCTTCTGGGGCGTGGCCAGGTTGACATGATCGCCAATGTGATCGAGCGGCAGTTCAAGAGCGCCAATGACTGGCCCTTTGGTTCGGCACTCTCATTGTTCCTGCTTTACATAACGTTCATCATTCTGGCGATCCAGAGCTTTGCCGCCATGCGCAAGAGGAACCAGGAGAATGGCTAGAAAACGCCGCGACCGGGCCGGACCATTCGAATATTCGCGAAAGCTTTCGCTGCGCATTGCCTTTCTGCTGAGCGCTGTCTTTCTCTATGCGCCGATTGTCGTGCTTGTGGTGTTTTCCTTCAACAATTCCCGTCGGGGCGGCAATGTGATCTGGAAGGGGTTCACAACCAAGTATTACGACAAGGCATTCCACAACGATTCACTGGTCGAGGCTTTTACCAATTCACTGACCATCGCTGTCGTCTCAACCATCTTTGCCGTCATCCTGGGGGCGATGACGGCTGTGGTTCTCTGGCGCTTTCGCTTTCCGTTAAAGCCGGTGTTCGAGGGAATGGTTGCGTTGCCCATTGTCATCCCAGAAATCTGCATGGGGGTCAGTCTGGCGGTATTTTTCTCTTCCTTCGGGCTGTATGTGCCCAGTGAATCGCCTTTCCCGCTCAATCTGACCAATATCATCATTGCCCATATCACCTTTTCCTTTCCTTTTGCGGCGATGGTCATCCGAACGCGCCTGACAACGTTCAACCGCGAAATGGAGGAGGCCGCCAAGGATCTGGGAGCGACGGAATTTCAGGTGTTCCGCGATATTCTGGTGCCGCATATGAAACCGGGGCTGATTGCAGGGGCGTTGCTGGCCTTTACCCTGAGCCTCGATGATTTCGTCATCACCTTTTTCACATCCGGGCCAAATACTGTAACATTCCCGGTCAAGGTCTATTCGATGGTTCGCTTTTCGGTCACCCCCGAAATCAATGCGGCGTCTACCATCCTGATCCTTGTCACCCTGATTGTAACAGCAGTTGCCATGCGGTTCCAAAGTTTCGAAGAGGTCGAAAAATGAGCGAAGAACCCATCATCTCGATCCGGGGCGTTACCAAGAAGTTCGGCAGTTTTACCGCGCTGAAGGATATCTCTATTGATATCCGCCCCGGAGAAATCTTTGCCCTGCTCGGGCCCTCGGGATGCGGAAAATCCACCCTGCTGCGGATCATCGCCGGGCTGGAAACCGCAACCGAAGGCGACATTCTGATAGCCGGGCAGGACATGACCGATATTCCGGCAAACAAGCGCCCCGTGAACATGGTTTTCCAGTCCTATGCGGTGTTTCCGCACATGACGGTTGCCGACAACGTGGCCTATGGTCTGAAACTTGAAAAACGGCCAAAGGCCGAAATAGAGGCCAAAGTCAGCGAGGCATTGGCGCAAGTGCATCTGTCGGACTTCAGCCACCGGATGCCGGACCAGTTGTCAGGCGGGCAGCGTCAGCGGGTTGCCCTGGCCCGCGCCCTGGTCAAGCGGCCACGGGTTTTGCTGCTGGACGAACCCTTGTCGGCACTGGATGCCAAGCTGCGCGACGCCATGCGGCTGGAACTGGTAAAGCTGCAGGAAACTGTCGGGGTCAGTTTTGTCATGGTCACGCACGACCAGTCCGAGGCGCTGGCGATGGCCGATCGTGTTGCCGTTCTCAACGATGGCATATTGCGTCAGCTTGATACGCCGGCGGCCCTTTACAAAACCCCTTGCGATCGGTTCGTTGCGGATTTCATTGGCTCGATCAACATGTTTTCTGTCACTGGACAGGCTGCCGATGGGGCGGATGCGATATTGTCGGTGAGGGAACTGCATGACATCCGTCTCCCGACCAGCAGGTTGCCTGCCGTGGGCGGGCCTCTGACAATCGCGGTGCGACCGGAACGCGTCAGGGTCGGAGACAGCCCCCCAGACAAGGATTGCTGTATCAGCGCAGAGGGAAAACTGGGCGATGTGGCCTTTCAGGGCAACAGTTCAATTGTTGAAATCATTCTGGAAGGCGGGGCCTCGATCGTGGCCCTGGCCACGGAATCAGAAGCGGATATTTTGATGCAGGCGGAAACAGGCAGCCCGATTTGCGCCTGGTGGAACAGCGAAGACATGCTCCTGTTGCCGGATAGTGCCATCCCCGGCAACGACTGACCGGTTTTCCTGCCCGACAAGGGCTGTTTACCATCCGCCAAAGGTGTTATAACACGTGTCGAACCTCTGTTAGAAGTGAGACCATCTGATGAAAAATCTTCACAATGCATCGACAGCCGAACTGCAAGCCCTGGATGCGGCCCATCACATGCATCCGTTTACCGATGGGGCGGTGCTGCACGAAAAAGGCGTTCGGGTCATCACCTCTGCCAAAGGTGTGTTTCTGACCGATAGTGACGGCAATGAATTGCTGGATGGTATGGCGGGCCTGTGGTGCTGCAACATCGGTTACGGGCGCAAGGAACTGGCTGAGGTGGCATTTGCCCAGATGCAGAAGCTGCCCTATTACAACACGTTTTTCCAGACCTCGCATCCGCCGGTCATTGCGCTGTCAAGAAAACTGGCACAACTTGCGCCAGGGGATCTGAACCATGTTTTCTATGCCTCTGGCGGCTCGGAAGCCAATGACACCAACATCCGGCTGGTGCGTCATTACTGGGCGGTAAAGGGCAAACCGCAAAAGACGATTTTCATCAGCCGGCACAATGCCTATCATGGGTCCACCGTTGGGGCGGCCAGCCTCGGGGGGATGGCCGGCATGCATGCACAAGGTGGCCTGCCCATTCCGGACATTGCCTATATCGACCAGCCAAACTGGTGGGCCGAGGGGGGGGATCTCAGCCCCGAGGAATTCGGCCTGATGCGGGCACGGCAGTTGGAGGACAAGATCGTTGAACTGGGCGAGGGGCGCGTTGCCGCGTTCATTGCCGAGCCGGTACAGGGTGCCGGGGGGGTGATCGTCCCGCCTGAAACCTATTGGCCGGAAATCCAGCGCATCTGTGACAGACACGACATATTGCTGATTGCAGACGAGGTGATCTGCGGGTTTGGCCGTACCGGCAACTGGTTTGGCTCTGAAACCTTCGGTATTCGCCCCGACATAATGACAATCGCCAAGGGGTTGTCATCCGGCTATCAGCCGATTGGCGGCTCCGTGCTGAGTGACGAGGTTGCCTCGGTTATCGACGAGGGCGGTGATTTCAACCACGGCTATACCTATTCCGGCCATCCGGTTGCCGCTGCCGTGGCGCTGGAAAACCTGCGCATCATGGAAGACGAGAAGATCGTTGAAACAGTGGCGAATGAGACCGGGCCGTATCTGGCCGGCAAATGGGCGGAACTGGCGGATCACCCGCTGGTTGGCGAGGCTGTCATTTCCGGCATGATGGCCAGTGTTGCCCTGACCCCGGACAAGGCGGCACGTGCCGGATTTGCCGCCGGTGTCGGAACCGCTGGTTTGCGGTGCCGTGACCGGTGTTTCGAGAACAATCTGGTGATGCGCCATGTCGGGGATCGCATGATCATTGCACCACCGCTTGTTCTGTCGAAAGACGAAATTGACATGTTGATCGATCGCGCGGTCAAATCTCTGGACGAAACTTATGCCGGTCTTGAGAAAGACGGCCTGCTGCAACCTGCCTGAGGCGACAGGGCTGAAAGATCAGGCCGGAAAAACGCCGGAAAATCCGGCGGCCTGCGGCCTGACCGGAAAACTTTGCCGCGCAGCGTATTTTTGCCTGACAGCCCATTGACGCGCGCGGCCCGCAGGCCTAAAAGCGCGGTCACGCTTGGGCGCATGTCCGGGCGGGCAGTGAGCGGTTGTAGCTCAGTTGGTTAGAGTACCGGCCTGTCACGCCGGGGGTCGCGGGTTCGAGTCCCGTCAACCGCGCCACGCTGCCTGTCCCGATCACCCCACGCGTTGAAATGTGCGGTTGTAGCTCAGTTGGTTAGAGTACCGGCCTGTCACGCCGGGGGTCGCGGGTTCGAGTCCCGTCAACCGCGCCATTTCATTTCTGCTCAATCCTTTCAAGGCGGGTTAAATGCTCAGATTTATTGACGAAACGCCTTTGATCTATTTTGTGCTTGCCGCGCTGCTGCTCGGCTTGGCCCCCTTTGTTCCGGCGCCGCATATTGTCGAGAAATGGCGCATGCTGATGGCGGGTGAGCTGTACCGGCCTGTCGATCTTTTCGACGTTCTGGTTCACGGCACACCCTGGATCCTGCTGGCGGCAAAGCTGTTGCGGCTGAACAAGGGGCAGAAAAAGTGATCGGATTTCTGGACCAGCTTCCGTTGTCATATGCGTTGCTTGGTGCCGCAACGCTGGGGCTGGCGCCGTTTTTTCCGGAACCGCATATCGTGGAAAAGCTGAAGATGCTGAAAGCGGGCAGGCTGAAGCGGCCGATTGATATATTTGATCTGTTGCTGCACGCGGCCCCCTTTGCCTTGCTGGCGGCAAAGCTGGTCCAGATGGGGCTGAACTGACAGCCGGTTGCCGGGGGCCGTCAGGATGCGAGAAACGCGCAAAGCGCCGCGGTTGTCTGTTCCGGGGCGGTATCAACAAAGAAATGCCCGCCCTCGATTGCTGTGCAATGCAGGTCTGTGCATCTGTCCGCCCAGGTCGCGGGTACGTCATAGGCCCGGCCCATGGCACCTGTCGCCCCCCAGATGATCTGTGTGGGGCAGGAAACCTTTTTGCCGAGATCTGCGGCATCCATGGCAAAATCCAGCTCCAGCGCGGCCCGGTAATCATTGCACATGCCGCGGATGGTGTCCGGGTCACGCCATGCCTTGCGATAGGCGCTCAGTTGGGTCGGGTCGAAATCGGCCAGTTGTGATGCACCCCAACCAAGGAGGCAGCTTTCAAAATAGTAATCGGGGTTGGCTGTGATCAGTGTTTCTGGCAACGGCGCCGGCTGGGACAGGAAGAACCAGTGATAATAGCCTTTTGCGACCGGCCAGGTCAGGCTGTCCAGCAACAGGTGCGTTGGTATGATATCCATCAGGGCAAGTGAGCGGATATGTTCTGGCGCATCCAGAGCCATCCGGTGCGCGGTGCGCGCGCCGCGGTCATGCCCGACAAGGTCAAAGTTCTGGTGGCCGAAATCGGCCATCAATGCCAGCATGTCCTCCCCCATGGCCCGAAAGCTGTATTCCCTGACGGCCTCTGGTTTGAATGAGTCACCATATCCGCGCAGGTCGGCACAAACCACCGTGCGGGTTTTTGCCAGGCGTGGCGCGACTCTGGCCCACAGGGCGCGGGTCTGGGGAAAACCATGCAACAACAAGACCGGCGGCCCGGTGCCGCCGACGGAATAGGCGATCATACCGCCGTTGATCCGGGCCAGCCCGTCTCTGAACCCCCGGATCATTCCAGAGCGGCCAGAATACGGGCCCAACTGCGGATACCCTTGTGAAAGCTGCGCAGATCGTATTTTTCATTCGGCGAATGGATGTTGTCATCTTCCTTGCCAAAGCCGATCAGCATGGCGTCCATATCCAGGATATTCTTGAAATATCCGGCGATCGGGATCGAGCCGCCACAGCCAATATAGGCCGCGGGGTTGGGCCATTCTTCCGACAGCGCCTGACGCGCCTTTTCAAATGCCGGATTGTCGGTGGACATTTGCGCGGCGGGGGAGGCCCCGTGCCCCTGAAACGCCACCTTGCAGTCGGCGGGCAGCATGTCGCGGACATAGTCGCGGAAGGATTCGCGGATTTTCTGCGGATCCTGCCGGCCGACCAGGCGAAAGCTGATTTTCGCATGCGCCTGTGAGGGCAATACGGTTTTGAACCCGTCACCGGTGTAGCCGCCCCAAATGCCGTTGACCTCGCAGGTCGGGCGCGACCAGATCATTTCAAGCGGTGTGCGCCCCTTTTCACCCGCCGGAACAGACAGGCCGACATCACCCAGAAACGCCTTGACGTCAAAGTTCAGCGCCTCCCATTGGGCGCGAATGTCTTGGGGCAGCTCGGGCACGTCGTCGTAAAACCCGGGAACGGTAATGTGCCCGTCTTCATCGTGCAGTCTGTCGATGACATTGGCCAGAACTGTTGCCGGATTGACGGCAAGGCCACCGTACATGCCCGAATGCAGGTCGCGGTCGGGCCCGGTGATGGTCAGCTCTTCCCCCAGCAGGCCACGCAGCATGGTGATGATGGCGGGCGTGTTTTCATCAAACAGGCCGGTATCGCAGATCAGGGCGATGTCGGCTTTCAGTTCGCGCGCGTTTTCACGCATGAACGGCACCAGTGAAGGCGAGCCGGATTCCTCCTCGCCTTCAAAGAAAAAGCTGATTCGGACCGGCAGCGTGCCATTGACGGCTTTCCAGGCGCGGCAGGCTTCGACAAATGTCATCAACTGCCCCTTGTCATCAGATGCACCGCGGCCGCGGATCACCTTGCCTTTCGGTGTGTCTTGCAGTTCCGGCTCAAACGGTGGTGTGTCCCACAGATCCAGTGGGTCAACCGGCTGCACGTCATAGTGGCCGTAAAACAAGACATGGGGCTTGTCAGTTGCGTCATCATCCTTTGTATGGGCAACGACCATCGGGTGCCCCGGTGTCGGGCGTTTGTCCGCCTTGAGCCCAAGACTGCGCAGATCCGCCACCAGCCAGTCGGCGGCGGTGTCGCAGGCCTCCTTGTAGGCCGGATCGGTGGAAATCGAAGGGATGCGCAACAGTTCAAGCAGCCGGTCGGTTGCTTGTGGCAGATCCTGATCAATTTGCGAAAGAACAGCTTGCAGCGACATCGGAATCTCCTTTTGGCACGATTGCGGCGCCACCCTATCAATGTGCGGGCCGGTGTCCAGTGTCTGGAAAAACCTGTGGCCAGAGGCAAAACTCTGGCCTAGGACGTAGACCCATAAATGTCACGCCACCGGCGGAATTGCCACGAGATATCAATGGCTTGGGGCGCGCCGGGAATAGTGGTTCTATTTGCAAGCGCTCCAGGCCGTTGAGGTGAAGTGACAATCCCGTCCTTCGGATTTGGCAGATTTTCCCCGTGAGAACACCTTGGCGCGCTGATAATCAACCAGATTACGGCACTCCTCAAGCTGTTCTCACGGGAAAAATCTGCCAAACCGGTGGCGTGACATTTATGGGTCTACGTCCTAAGCTGATGCCACATTGGGGAGGGTGAGTATGCGAAGATTTTTTCGAGTGGCAAGCATTGGGCTGATGGTCGGTGCCGGAGGAATGGCCGGTCTGGCACAGGCTGAGCCTGTGAATGGCAAAACGGCAAAAGCGATGCTGTTTTCGCCAAAGGCAATTGATTTCAGGGTCGTGCCACAAAAATTTCTCAGCCCTGCCGATATTGCAGCATTGCGGTTGATTCCGATGATCATGAAGAAACAGGGCCTGCCATTGAAATATTATGGTGCGATTGCCGTTGCCCCAGCGCGTGGGCTGAGCGGCAAGGAAACGACCTTGTTTGCCATGGGGCACCATTCGGTCGAGGCAGCCAGAAAAGCCGCGCTGGCGGGCTGTAACGCAAAACGCAAAGGTGGCAAGCCCTGCGCCATCGTGGCCGAAGTGCGTCCGAAAGGTTGGGAAAAGCGCCCGCTCCAGCTCAGCCGGGATGCGACAGCCGGTTTTCGCAAATACCGGCGCGCGGGCAAGCCCAAAGCTTTTGCCATTTCCCCGTCCAGCGGCGAATGGGCATTTGCCAGGGGCGCGGATGCGGCACGCAAGGCAATCAGCCAGTGCAATGCCGCGACCAGGGGGCGAAACGATTGCGATGTTGTCATCCAGGATTGATGGGGCCGGACCGGGCGGGGGCAATCCGGTAAAATGCGTTCAGGGCGGCGTCCTCAGGGAAAAGTGATGGGGGCGGCAAAATGCGCCCTTCTCTTTGCGGCATTGCTTCGTATTATCATCGCAAATTCAAAGCGTGCCGGGCAAATCAGGAAGGATTTCACCAATGGATTATTCAGCCAGGATTGATGAGAGCCTGAAAAAACTGCATGACGAAGGCCGCTATCGCACGTTTATCGATATCGAGCGGAAAAAGGGTGCCTTTCCGCATGCGGTCTGGCGGCGTCCGGATGGCACGACGCGCCCGGTTACAGTGTGGTGTGGTAACGATTATCTGGGGATGGGGCAGCATCCGCACGTGCTGGAGGCCATGCATGACGCGTTGAACAAGACCGGGGCCGGCTCGGGCGGCACCCGAAATATTTCCGGCACCACGGTTTACCACAAGGCGCTTGAGGCAGAGCTTGCTGATCTGCATCAGAAAGAGGCGGCTCTGGTTTTCACCTCGGCCTATATTGCCAATGACGCAACTCTTTCGACCTTGCCGGTACTGTTTCCGGGGCTGACCATTCTGTCCGATGAATTGAATCACGCATCAATGATCCAGGGCATTATTCGTGGTCGCTGCGAGAAAAAGATTTTCCGCCATAATGATGTGGCGCATCTGCGCGAACTGCTGGAAGAACTGGACCGGGACGCACCAAAGCTGATCGCCTTTGAAAGCGTTTATTCGATGGACGGGGATTTCGGGCCGATCGGCGATATTCTTGATCTGGCCGAAGAATTCAACGCCTTGACCTATATCGACGAAGTTCATGCCGTTGGCATGTATGGTGCACGCGGTGCGGGTGTTGCCGAACGGGACGGGCTGATGCAGCGTATCGACATCATCAACGGCACATTGGGCAAGGCATACGGTGTGATGGGCGGCTATATTGCCACCAGCGCCCGTATGGCGGATGCGATACGGTCTTATGCACCGGGGTTTATTTTCACGACAAGCATACCGCCGGCTATCGCGGCCGGTGCAGCGGCCTCGGTAAGGCATCTGAAAACGGATCCGCATCTGCGTGAGCTCCATCAGACACAAGCCCGTATTCTGAAAGACCGGCTAAAGGCGCTGGGCCTGCCGATCATTGATCATGGCAGCCATATCGTTCCGGTGATTGTCGGCGATCCGGTGCACACAAAGACGCTTTCGGATCTTCTGCTGGAAAATCACGGTATATATGTGCAGCCGATCAACTTCCCCACAGTGCCGCGCGGAACCGAGCGATTGCGCTTTACCCCCTCGCCGGTACACGGGCCGGATGAGATGGACCGGCTGGTCAGCGCGCTGGACGGCCTTTGGTCGCAATGTGCGCTGAATCGTGCTGACCTGACTGGCTGATCTGCCTGTGCGTGCAGAATCGATTGTGCTGTGGTAACGTTTCCGTAATAGGTTGGCGTCAGGCGAATCGACCACATATTTGCCAGCTGATTGGGGATAAAATTGTATATGGGGCAGAGTGTATGATCGGGCGTGTTGCCAGGCCCATAGAGGTAGAAGAATCAAAACCAAAAGGTTTTGATGATTTTGACCTGCGTCTTGGCGACATGATGCGTGGCGAGCGTGCGACTTTGGGTAAATCCCTGCTTGACGTACAACGCGAGCTGAAGATCAAGGCAACCTATATTGCCGCGATTGAAAATGCCGATCCAACCGCCTTTGATACACCCGGATTCATTGCCGGATATGTACGCTCTTATGCCCGCTATCTGGGGATGGATCCGGAATGGGCCTATCAGACTTTCTGTGAGGAAAGCAATTTTGAAACCGTTCATGGCATGTCTGCGCAGGCATCCAGTGTCCAGACACCGCGAAGTGAGTTCGCTTCTGCGTCAGGTCTGGCATCTTCGGATCCGTTCGCAAACCCGAACACCCCTTATATTCCAAGGGGGGAGGCGCTGTTTTCCCATATCGAACCAGCGGCGATCGGGGCTGTACTGGTGCTTGTTGCCCTGATCGGTGGTATTGGGTACGGCGGATGGTCCGTTCTGCAAGAGGTGCAGCGGGTCAAATTTGCGCCGGTGGAACAGGCCCCGAATATAATCTCCAGCATTGACCCGCTGGCGCCATCTGCGGCGGTTGTATCCGCACCGGAGGAAACGGTTGCCCTTGCGGCGCCTACCGCCGAGGCTTTTGACAGGCTTTACCGGCCACAGGCTCTGGATGTTCCGGTTCTGGTGGCGCGTGACGGGCCGATTGCCGCCCTTGATCCGCGTCAGACCGGCGCGCTGGTTGTTGCTTCGGATCAGAGCACATCGCGTCAAACCCGGACGTCTGATTGGCACCGCTCACTGGTTGCTGTGAACAGCGGAAATGACCGGGCCCGGCAGGACCGGATGGCATCGATTGACGAAGCAGTTCTGAAGGTTGTTGAAGACGCAAAAGAGCAGGTGTCGATCATTGCCGTTCGCCCGGCCTGGGTTCAGGTAAAATCGGCTGACGGCACTGTGATCCTGGAGAAAATACTGGATGCCGGGGAAAAATACACGCTTCCCAATACAGAAGAGCCGCCGGTATTGCGGACCGGCTATGCCGGTGCCGTCTACTTTTCGGTGAACGGAAAAACTTATGGTCCGGCGGGGCAGGGGGCATCAGTTGTGAAAAACATTGCCTTGGGACCAACGCAACTGACACAGGCGTATAAAGTGGCAGATATGACCGCACATCCGGAACTGGCGAAAGTGGTCGCGGAACTGGAAGATCAGTAGAAAGCCCAAATGGCGTTGTTCTTGTCGCCTGCAAGGCGTATCAGGTATAATCGACGAATACTCAAACCAAGCGAGGCCAGCTAATGTCGCTCAATCCTGTGCGTCCGTGGCGAAACATTTACCGTCGCAAATCTCGGCAAATTCACGTTGGCCCAGTGCCCGTTGGTGGAGATGCGCCGATTGCGGTGCAGACCATGACGAATACGCTTACCTCAAACGCAGGTGCGACAATCAGACAGGTTCTGGACTGCGCGGATGCAGGGGCCGATATTGTTCGGGTTTCCGTGCCGGATATCGAATCTTCTGCGGCGTTGAAAGACATCGTCAGGGAAAGCCCGGTGCCGATCGTGGCCGATATCCATTTTCATTACAAACGGGCGATTGAGGCCGCCGAGGCGGGGGCCGCCTGTTTGCGCATCAACCCGGGAAATATCGGCAGCCCCGAAAGAATACGCGATGTGATCAGCGCAGCCAAGGACCACGGCTGCTCCATACGTATTGGTGTAAATGCAGGTTCGCTTGAAAAGCACCTGCTGGAAAAATACGGCGAACCGTGCCCTGACGCGATGGTGGAAAGTGGTCTGGAGCATATCCGCATCCTGCAGGACAACGATTTTCATGAATTCAAGATTTCGGTGAAAGCATCCGATGTTTTCATGACCGCTGCGGCCTATCAACAATTGGCCGAGGCTACGGATGCCCCAATTCATCTGGGCGTAACCGAAGCCGGTGGCCTGGTCTCTGGCACGATCAAATCGGCGATCGGGCTGGGAAACCTGTTGTGGATGGGTATTGGCGACACACTGCGCGTATCGCTTTCCGCTGATCCGGTGGAAGAGGTGAAAGTCGGCTTTGAAATACTGAAATCCCTGGGGTTGCGGCATCGCGGGGTCAACATCATTTCCTGCCCGTCTTGCGCCCGACAGGGGTTTGACGTGATCAAAACCGTTGAGGTGCTGGAAAAGCGGCTGGAACATATCAAGACACCGATGAGCCTGAGCATCATCGGCTGTGTTGTAAACGGCCCTGGCGAGGCCCTGATGACAGATGTCGGATTTACCGGTGGCGGGGCCGGAAGTGGTATGGTTTATCTTGCCGGCGCGCAAAGTCACAAGCTCTCAAATGCCGAGATGATCGACCATATTGTCGAGCAGGTCGAGAAGCGGGCGGAAATGATCGAAAACGAAACCGCATTGCAGGAAACAGCCGCGCAATAGCCGCGGATCATCGGATCATCGCCACGCGCGGCCGGCAACATGCCAGATGCCAGGCCGCCGGTCGTTTCCCTGAGGGACGGCGCGCGCCTGTTGCAAGCTATTCCTTGCTTGCACGCAGCTCTTCAACCACTTTTCTCATGTCTTCCAAGGGCACATAACCGCGCAAAAACTGGTCTCCGAAAATAAAACTGGGTGTGCCGGTAATGCGCAAGCGCTGGCCCAGAGCATGGTTTTTGTCAATGATGGTCGAGACCTCGTCACTTGTCATGGCAAGCGCAATTTCTGCGCCATCCAGGCCAAATTCATCCGCAATGCCTTTCAAAGCCTCGGCAGATGGTTCGCCGCGAAGCTCCATCAGGGCGTCACTGACTTTCTTGTAAGCCTCCGGGCCTTCAACCATCATTGTCGCAATGGCAAATTTGGCGCTGGTCAAAGACGCATCGCCAAGGATCGGGTATTCCTTGTAGATGAACTTGATATTCCCGTCCGATTTCAAAAGCTCGGCAACTTCGGGGTGGGCGCGCCGGCAATAGGGACAGCGGTAATCGGAAAACTCGACAATGGTGATATCGCCATCGGGATTGCCGCCGATATAGGAATAGCCGTCATTGAAGATATCGTTGGCGTTGACCTGCAAAAGGGTTGCGTCATCCAGTTGCTGCTGCTGGGCCTGTCGATCCTCCAGAACTTTTATTGCTTCAAGTATTACTTCGGGATTTTCCAATAAATAGGCGCGCACTTCGGCCCGAAAAGCGCTGCGCTCTGCGTCCGTCATACTGTCCATTTCAAAGGCCGATGCCATTGGGGCGGCAAACATCAGCCCGGCAAGGGCTAGAAAAAGGGTTATGCGTTTCACTTGCGTTTTCTCCGTTTGGTAGCTTGTTCTGCGGCCCGTAGCACGTCTTGTGCCCTGTTCCAGCCGGTTGATCCACGAGGCAAAAGGTCTGATGCACGTTTTGCATGCAACCCTGCATCTTTCAGTTTTCCCTGCAAGGCAAAACGTTCCGCTGTGGCCAATGCGGCCTGTCCCGGCTTGCCGGCTTTTGCATAGGCAACGGCAAGATCATGCAGCAGGCGCGGGTCTTGTGGGTCCCGTGCCCGCGCTTTTTCAAGGATGCTGAGAGCCTTTCGATTGCCGGCCGCTGTATTCAGGGCCAGCAGCGCCCGGCCGTAGCCGGCCGCGATCAATGGTTCCCGAGGGGCCAGAGAGACCGCCCTTGCATAGGCTTTGACAGCAGATTCCGGTTTGCGGGATTCGAGGAGTATCTGCCCCTGCAGTTCAAAGTAATAGGCATCTTTCGGTCGTTGCGATGTCAGGGCGGCTATGGCTTTGATGGCTTTGGCCTGTTTTGGAATGCGATGCCATGCGATGGCCTGCATCATGAGCTTTATGTCAGGGCTGGGGGCTTTTTTGGCCTCGCGCAATGACCAGCTTGAGCCGAGAAGGAATGCCCCGAGCTTGCCGCGGGCGCGGGCAAACCAGTATGCCGCGTTGGGGTCGGGTTTTGCCGTTGGTTTATAGCTGGCCGCATAGGCCTTTGCCCGGCTCAGCCTTTCGCGTGTCAGAGGGTGTGACAGCGCATAAGGATCCTGGCGTGAGACAGACAGGAGTTCCTGATTGCGAAACATTTCCAGCACTTCAATCATGGCTTTGGGGTCTGTTCCGGCACGGGCCATATAGCGGGCCGAGGACTGGTCAGCCGAAGATTCCTCGGCCCTTGTATGCGACAGAAAAATTCTTTTGGCGGCGCTGGTCGTGCCTGCGGCAATGCCAATACCCGCCTTTGTCCCACCGGCCTGGGCCGCCACGGCTGACAACAACAGCCCCAAACCTGCGGCAGTTCGCGCCGAACGCATGTTGGCAAGGCGTCGGGATATGTGGCCATTGGCAATATGTCCGGCCTCGTGGGCGATGACCGCCTGCAGTTGCCCGGCGGATTTCAGTTTGAGGATCAGGCCGGAATGGATGAAAATGGCCCGTCCGTCGATGACAAACGCGTTGAGAGAACGGTCCTTGATCACAAGTATCTTCACCCTGGACGGGCTGAGACCTGCGGCAGAGAGTATCGGGCGGGCCAGCGCGTTCAGGTCATGTTCAATATCCGGATCGCGCAGCAGCGTCTGGGCCCGAAGACCCGATGCGAAGGCCAGAAAGACCAAAAGCAGCACAAGGCGACCTGAAATCAGGTTGCTCTTTGTCTGGCATATATGATCGTTCCGGTTTCTGGTCATTGACCTTCCTTTCGGACGCTGGGACAAAGCCCCGGCAGAGTTGCAGCAGTTTAAGGATAGTGGCATGCGAAGTTCAAGGCGAAGTCTGGTTGATCCCTTTATAGTGATGGATGTGATGGAAGCGGCCCGCGACGCCGAAGCAAAAGGCCGGCACATCATACATATGGAAGTTGGCCAGCCGGGGACACCTGCGCCGGCTGCCGCATTGGCCCGTCTGACGCAAATGCTGCAGCAAGATCCGCTGGGCTATACGGTGGCGCTTGGCATTCCGGCTCTGCGCGAGCGAATCGCAGCCCTTTACAAGGACTGGTACGGCGTTTTGCTTGATCCGACCCGGGTGATTGTGACGCCGGGGTCCTCCGGTGCCTTTCTGCTGGCCTTTACCGCGCTGTTTGATGCCGGGGCCCGGGTCGGGCTGGGTCTGCCGGGCTATCCTTCCTATACGCAGATTCTCAAGGCGCTTGATCTGGTTCCGGTCGGGTTGCAAACCTCGGCGGCAAACCGCCTGCAACCTGTCCCGGCCGATCTGAAGGGGCAGGATCTGGATGGTTTGATCGTTGCTTCGCCGGCCAATCCGTCGGGAACCATGCTGGATCGCCGGGCCCTGGAAGCGCTGATCAACGCGTGCAGCGACACGGATGCCGCGTTTATCAGCGACGAAATATATCACGGGATCCAATACGAAGGGCGTGCTGTTTCTGCGCTGGAAATCAGCGATGAAACCTATGTCATCAACTCTTTCTCCAAGTATTTCTCGATGACAGGTTGGCGTGTTGGCTGGATGGTTGTGCCCGAAAGTCATGTGCGCGTAATCGAACGTCTGGCCCAGAACATGTTCATATGTGCACCCCACGCGAGCCAGATAACAGCCTTGGCGGCGATGGATTGTCGCGAAGAACTGGAGAAAAACGTGACCGTATACCGGGAAAACAGGCGCCTGATGCTGGAAGGGCTGCCAAAGGCCGGCTTCAAGAAAATCGCGCCACCAGACGGGGCGTTCTACATCTATGCCGATGTTGGCGAATTTACCGATGACAGTCGCAAATTTGCTGCGGAAATTCTGGAACAGGCGGGGGTGGCCGTCACGCCCGGTCTGGATTTTGATGCCGTGCGCGGCGGACAGACCCTGCGGTTTTCCTATGCGTGCTCTACCGAGGATATTCGCGAGGGGCTACTGCGTTTGCGCAAATTCATGGTGGCGCGCC
>JALSRG010000009.1 GCA_026984915.1 Marinosulfonomonas sp.
CGATCGCTGTATTGCTGCTCGGATGGCGTGCGTGGTCGTGGCGCAGCCGTGACGTATCTGTCCCATAATGCTTCCTTCCATTCCAACGAAAGGATCGCACCATCAAACCCTGGGATCAAACACCTAGAGAGCATCGCGAGGCGTTTCGCCATTCTCGCGGGTTCGGTCGCCAGACCTAAACCCCTTTGAAACATAAAGAAAATCACCCCCATATCGGAGCACATCCGTATTTCAATAAAGGCATGTGGCGGGGTGGATGGGCGCAATTTCGAACTCTGACATTAAAATAACACAACTGCTTCCGTAGCCCCATTTATGAGCTAAATTGTACGATAAATTAAAAATGTGCATAATGCGTAAAATACCAACTTTAGAAATAATCTGATGGCAATCACAAAATCACAAGGCGTAACACCTACAGAACGGCTACTTAACGATCTGGCGGAGCGAACATTTGCTAATCTTTGGACATATCCCAATCCTTTCAAGAAGGACCATAAGGAGCTTTGCGATTTACTTGTTGTATTTGAAAACCGCGCTTTCATCTTTTTTGACCGAGAAAGTCGAAAATTCGACGGGAACGACAAAGATATTCAAGTAACGTGGAATCGTTGGAAGAAAGAGGCGATCGACAAGCAGATAAAAACAGCTCAGGGTGCCACCAGATATATCAAGGACGGGCTTCCCATATTTCTAGATGCCAAAGCTACCCAGCCATTTCCAATAGATTTATCTTCGATTGAGCATATTCACCGCATTGTTGTGGCGCATGGGGCTAAGGACGCGTGCCTTGCTTATTCAGAAGATAATGTGAGCGGAAGTCTTGCAGTCAGCTATGGTAATTGTCTGGAAGCAAAACTAGATTTTCCGTTTATGCTTGACCTTGATCGCAAAGATCCAGTCCATGTGTTGGATGCGCATAATCTAGAAATTCTTTTTTCTGAACTGGATACTGTTTTTGATTTTTCTGCGTTCCTTGAGGAGAAAGAGCGTGCAATAGCCAAATATGATCACCTTAGCTATTGCGGTGAGGAAGACCTGTTAGCGCACTATTTTGCCAACTTTGATGAAAGGCTCAACCGGTACACAATTGGAACGGATGAAAAGAACATAAACGGTATCATGATAGGTGAGGGCGAATGGGAGGGCTTCGTAAACATTGAGCCCTACAAGCGGCGTAAACAGGCCAACAAAAGCTCATATCTATGGGATGACTTAATAAACCGTACTGGTCGCAATGCGCTTGAAGGCAAACTCTCTGGAAACGGTGATGTTTGGAATGCTAAAAGTGCAATCCATGAAATGGCTAAAGAACCTCGTTTCAGTCGACGCGCCCTATCAAATGCTATGATTGGCGCCATCCAAAACTTCCCTGAAAGTTCGGGGGGAATGATGCGAAACCTGAGTTTTATGCCGTCATTCTACCCTGATAAAGCATATATTTTCCTTCAGATTCACCTGGAGAATCCAGGAGACTATGAAAATGAATACCGTCCGAAGCGCCAAGCTATGCTGGAAATAGCTTGTGGAGCAGCGCGAAACAAATTCTCTTACTTAAATACGATTGTTGGCATTGCTATTGATGCGCCAAAATTTACAAACAGAAATTCGGAAGATTTTATTTTGATGGACTGCACTGAGTGGACAGCAGAACAGGAAAAGGACTACCGAGACCGGAATATGGAACTTGGGTTTTTCGAGTCACAGAACCTTAAGCAAGTGATCAAGACTAACTCTGACTTTCCCCGTCCAGCCTCACAACCTCGCAAGCAAAAAAAGATCGGGCGAAACGAGCCATGTCCTTGTCGCTCCGGCAAGAAATACAAAAAATGTTGTGGAAGGTAAAAATGACGCTGAGGCCTCGTTGAGGCTGACACGAACTGCCAGATACAGCAGAAAGTGGTTTACTTGTGCCTTGTGAAAGCCTGAGGGATGCAACAGGAGAGCGCCAGCGTTCCCTTGCCAAGCGTTTTGTAATACAAAACACAGCTTGCAGTGCACGTTCAGTTTTTACTGTTTTTCCTGCTCGAACAATGCGTAGCTTTGACGATTGTTCGAACTCGCCACCAGTTCCTTTGCAAACCATTGAAGGCTATGGAAATCTGATAGATTAGCGCTTGAGCGAATAGTGCCGAAACTAACTATTTCCGAGCATGTCACAAGCAAAGGAAATGAAGGACTTCGAACCCCAAAATCGCCTTCCTGTTCAAGGCGTTAAAGGGGCTTTGCATAGAAGTATGTAAAGTGGCGGAGGAGGTGGGATTCGAACCCACGGAAGACTTGCACCTTCGCTGGTTTTCAAGACCAGTGCATTCGACCACTCTGCCACTCCTCCGCAGGATCGGGCGTATCGGTCCGGGTCGTATTGCGCAGACTTACCCTTACAAATCTGATTCTGAAAGCCATGATTTGTGCGGGGAATTCTGCCGATATGCCCTGCCCCTCTTTCCAAGACTCTGCCCAACCGCTAGTATGCGGTCAAACCAGAAATGCGGTAACCAGCGCATCGGGCAGAAAAGCCGTGAAACGGCAGCAGGCGTTGTGACAATTGCAACGCATATCAAGAGGGCAAGGCATGGCAAAGGCAGCATTCGGGAAGATTGTTTTCAAGGCAGGACTCGCACTATCAGTGCTCGCACCGCTGGCGGGGTGTGACGAAAACGGCAAGATCAGTTTTCTGAAACCGAAAAACGGCGCGGTCTCGACACAGGAGGAAGCGGCCGGCGCCACGTCGGCGCCATCCACAAACACCATCGAGCGTGATGTGGAGGCGCCGGACGTCTTTCACGTGAATGAAAAAGGATTGTGGGACGGGCGGCCTTCGCTGGGCGGCGTATGGGTGGCACATCCCACCGTCAAGGATCCTGAGCGGGTTATCATACGCAACCCGGAGAACGGCAAGTCGGTAATCGGGGCGCTGTTCAGGCGGGAAATCGACAACCCCGGACCAAAGTTGCAGGTTTCCTCTGATGCGGCAGCGGCGCTTGGCATTCTCGCCGGGCAGCCCACCAAGCTGGATGTCGTCGCCCTGCGTCGGGAAGAAGTCCCGATAGCCCAGCCCGCAGAGGCCCCGCCGACCGATACAGACATTGCACCGGACCAGATCGAGGAAACAACACTGGATGATCCGATTGCTTCGGCAGCAGCGGCCATTGATGATGCGCAGGGCAAGCCCGCCACCCCTGCGCCAAAGCCTGCCGCGAAACCCGATCCGACAATGGCGGCCCAGGCGGCTTCCAATCTGCCGGTCTCTTCGCTGAAAAAGCCCTTCATCCAGATCGGCATTTTCAGCATCGAGGCAAACGCCAACAAAACGGCAGCCTCGCTTCGCAAGGCTGGTGTCGTTCCCATCGTCAAGAAACAGTCCAGCAAGGGGAAAACCTTCTGGCGGGTTCTGGTCGGACCGGCCGCGTCGAAATCTGAACGCGCAGCCCTGCTGAAGAAAGTGAAAGGTGTCGGCTATTCCGATGCCTATGCCGTGACAAACTGAGGTAAACCTTGACTAGAATCCATCCTTTGGCCACCCGCATTCTTGCCCCCCTGATCATCGGGCTTGTTTCGCTTTTTCTCGCGTCTCCCGGCTGGGCCGCCTTTGAAACGCGGGCCAAAGCCGCCTATGTGATCGATTTGACCACTGGCACGGTGCTGCTGGAGAAAAACGCCGATGTGCCGCTGCCGCCGGCCTCGATGTCGAAACTGATGACGCTTTACATGGCGTTCGAGGCGTTGCGCGACGGACGCCTGCAACTGGATGAACGGTTGCCCGTTTCCAAAAAGGCTATGTCCTATAAAGGGTCGACCATGTTTCTCAACACATCCGACAGGGTTCGTGTCGAGGATCTGTTGCGCGGAATAATCGTACTGTCCGGCAATGATGCCTGTGTGGTGATCGCCGAGGCGCTTTCCCCGGACGGCACCGAGGCCGGCTTTGCCCGCATGATGACAGAACGCGCCAAGGAAATGGGGATGAAAAACTCGCATTTCACCAACTCGAACGGCTGGCCGCAGGCCGGGCACCGGATGAGCGTGCACGATCTGGCCATTCTTGCCGAAAGGATAATAACCGAGTTCCCCACATTTTACCCGCTTTTCTCTGAAACCGAATTCGCGTTTGACGGGCGTGCACCGCAGAATTCGCGCAACCGCAACCCTTTGCTGAAACTGGGTATCGGCGCCGACGGGCTGAAAACCGGCCATACCCAGGAGGCCGGCTATGGTTTGGTCGGCTCGGCCAAACAGGGAAACCGCCGCGTTCTGCTCGTGCTTTCGGGGCTGGCAACAGAGTCTGACAGGGCCGAAGAAGCCGAACGCATCATCAATTGGGCCTTTCGCCAGTTTGTCGAAAAAACAGTCGCCAAAAAGAACAGCACCGTCGCCAGCGCCGATGTCTGGCTGGGGGATGTCAGCAAGATCAACCTGATTGCCGCTTCCGATTTGAAGCTGCTCATGCCGGCACGCTCTGCCACCGACGGAATAGAAGCCATCGTCGAATACCGCGGGCCGATTGAAGCGCCGATCACCAAGGGCCAGGAAGTCGCGGAACTGGTTATCACGCGCAAGGACCTCCCCGACGCAAGGCTCCCGCTGGTTGCGGACCGCGATGTCACACGCGGCGGCATCGTTCCACGTTTGCGAACCGCTGCCAGCGTATTGGCACAACAACTCTTGGGAAAGGCCAAGAGCCTGTTTTGATGGGTGAGGGCATTTTCATCAGCTTTGAGGGCATCGATGGGTCGGGCAAGTCTACCCAGGCCCATCTCTTGGCGGAAACACTGAAAACCCAAGGCAGGACCGTCAGGCTGACACGCGAACCAGGAGGCTCACCGGGGGCCGAGGAAATCCGGCGGCTTCTGGTTGAGGGGGCGCCCGAACGCTGGTCTGCCGAAACCGAGATCCTGTTGTTTACGGCTGCGCGGCGTGACCACCTTGAGAAAACCATCCGCCCGGCCCTGGCAAACGGGGAGGCGGTGATAACCGATCGTTTTGCCGATTCAACCCGTGTCTATCAGGGCGCAACCCGGGGCGACCTGCGCGCTGTCGTTGACCAGTTGCATACAATCATGATCGGCAAAGAGCCGGATCTGACATTTATCATTGATATGGATCCCCGCCAGGCGCTCGCGCGCGGGCTGGCCCGCCAGAGTGGCGAAGACAGGTTTGAGGATTTCGGGGCCGGGTTTCAGGAAAAACTGCGCAGCGGATTTCTTGCTCTGGCCCGGGAATTTCCCGAGCGTTGCCACGTCATTGATGGCAGCCGGACTCCCGAAACCGTCGCCGCCAGCGTTATGGAAATTGTGCAAGACCGACTGCCATGACAGAGGATACAATACCAGAGTCCGACAGAATTGAGGGCGCGCCACACCCGCGGGAAACACCGCATCTTTTGGGCCAGGGCAGTGCCGAATCCCAGTTTCTTGACTCTTATCGCACAGCCCGGCTGCACCATGCCTGGCTGATCAGCGGCCCGCGCGGCGTCGGCAAGGCAACACTGGCCTGGAAAATCGCACGCTTTCTTTTGTCCGAGACGGGCGAGAGCGGGGACATGTTCGGCACACCTGCCCTGCCCGATACTCTGGAAACGTCCGACAAAACACCTTTGGCACAACGACTTCTGGCGCTTTCCGAACCACGCCTTTTTCTGTTGCGGCGGCCGTATGACGCCAAAACGGAACGGCTGAAACAACAGATTACCGTTGACGAAACGCGCAAGCTCAAGTCATTTTTCAACCTGTCTGCCGCAGATGGCGGCCGCAGGGTTGTGATCATCGACGCGGTCGACGAGATGAACCAGAATGCCGCCAACGCCCTGCTGAAACTTCTGGAAGAACCACCGGAAGGCGCGGTTCTGTTGCTGATCTCGCATCAGCCGTCGCGCCTGCTTGCCACCATCCGATCGCGCTGTCGCGAGTTGCGCTGCCACCCGCTCAACCCGGCTGATCTGGCGCAAGCCCTGCAAAATACCGGGGTGACCGGCGAAAGAAGTGATGCGCCTGCGCTTGCCGCTCTGGCGGGGGGCAGCGTGGGCGAAGCCCTGCGGCTGACCAATCTGGCCGGCCAGGAAACCTATCAGGAGATTCTGGATCTGTTCTCCAGCCGGCCTGATCTTGATCGTGCGCGCGCCCTGTCGCTGGCGGAATCCGCTGCCGGCAGGGGGGCTGCGGCCCGCTTTGAGCTGTTGCTTCATCTGCTGGACCTGTTTCTGATCCGCCTCGCCCGAACCGGGGCCAGTGGCCCGCCGCTGATCGAGGCGGGAAAAGGCGAGGCAGAATTGCTGCTCAGGATGGCGCCGGGGCCGAATGCCGGGCGTCTTTGGGCAGAAACCCAGCAACTGCTGGGCGCGCGGGCGCAACATGGGCGCGCGGTGAACCTTGACCCGGCGGCGCTCATCCTTGATATGGTTCTCAGGATTGACCGGACGGCGGCCAAATGCGCCGCTTGCTGAGGGGCTGAAGGGCAGAGATGAGCGACAAACCACAAATCGTAGACAGCCATTGCCACCTTGATTTCCCCGATTTCGAAAACGAGTTGCCAGAGGTCATAGCCCGGGCGAACGAAGCCGGAGTCAGCCGCATGGTCACGATCTGCACCCGTCTGCGCCAGGCAGGTCAGGTCCAGGCCATTGCAGACCGCTTTCCCTGCGTTTTCTTTGCCGCGGCAACCCACCCGATGAGCGTGGCCGAGGAACCGATGGCCACGGTGGAGGAACTGGTCGCTCTGGCAGCACACCCCAAATTTGTCGGCATCGGCGAAACCGGGCTGGATTACCACTACACATCAAAAAGCGCCGCCATCCAGCAGGACAGCCTGCGCCTCCATATCGAGGCCGCCCGGCAAACCCGCCTGCCGGTTATCATTCATGCGCGTGACGCCGACCAGGACATGATCCGCATTCTGTCCGAAGAATACGGAAAAGGCGCCTTTGATTGCGTTTTGCACTGCTTTTCATCGGGGGCGGCACTGGCCCGGGCCGCGCTTGACATGGGGTTCTACCTGTCGATGTCGGGCATCGCCACATTTCCGAAATCGCAGGAAATCCGCGACATCTTCGCCGATGCGCCAATCGACAGGATCCTGGTGGAAACCGACGCCCCCTATCTGGCGCCGCCCCCGCACCGGGGCAAACGCAATGAACCGGCCTATACGGCCCTGACGGCCCAGGTTGGCGCCTCGGTGTTTGGCATGGATTATGCCGATTTCGCGGCGCAGACCACGGCAAATTTTGACCGGTTGTTTGCCAGGGCCGCTGCGTTTGGCGAGGTGGCAGATGGCTGATCTGAAGGCAACCATCCTTGGCTGCGGATCATCCGGCGGGGTGCCCAGACTGGGGGGCAGATGGGGCGCGTGCGACCCGGACAATCCGAAAAACCGGCGGCAGAGGTGCTCGATGCTGCTGGAAAAATCCGGCCCCGACGGCACAACCCGGGTTCTGATAGATACCTCGCCCGATATGCGCGCGCAACTGCTGGCCACCGGAACCAGCGCGGTCGATGCTGTCGTCTATACCCATTCACATGCCGATCATGTGCATGGGCTGGATGACCTGCGCATGATCGTTTTCAATACGGGGCAGCGCGTTCCGGTCTGGGCAGATCTGAGCACACAAACCGATTTGAAAAAGCGCTTTGGCTACGCCTTTGTGACGCCCGAAGGCTCCAACTATCCACCGATCTGTGACCTGCACAGGATTGAAACAGATTTCACCATCTCCGGAGCGGGTGGCGATATCAGCCTCACCCCCCTGCCCGTCCGCCACGGCGAGATCACCGCACTCGGGTTTCGCATCGCCGGGCTGGCCTATATGCCGGATGTGTCAGAAATCCCCGAAACAACATGGCAGCACCTTGAAAACCTGGATGTCTGGGTGGTGGACGCCTTGCGCCGCAAACCCCACCCCAGCCACGTGCACCTGGAACGCACTCTGGAATGGATCGAACGCGCCGCCCCTGCGCGCGCCGTGCTGACCAATATGCATATTGATCTGGATTACCAGACCGTGAACGACGAAACGCCCGACCATATTTCACCCGCTTATGACGGAATGGTTCTGGATCTTTAGCCCGGAAAGCCCTCATGTCCGAACTGCTGAACGTCATCGCGCCTGTGTTTCTGGTGATTGGTTTCGGCTATTGGGCTGTATGGAAAGGCTATTTCAGTCACGAGGCCACCGACGGGCTGATGATCTTTGCCCAGAAGTTCGCCATTCCGGTTCTGCTGTTTCGCGCGATCTCCACCCTCGATCTGCAGCAGAGCTTTGATCTGCGCCTGTTGCTCAGCTTTTATTCCGGCGCAACGCTTGGCTTCTTTACCGGCCTTTTCGGGGCCCGGCTCCTGTTTCGCCGCCCGTGGGAGGACAGCGTCGCGATCGGCTTTATCGGGCTGTTTTCCAACTCGCTGTTGCTGGGGCTGCCCATTACCGAACGCGCCTACGGGCCTGACGCGCTTGGCGCCAACTATGCCATTATCGCTGTGCATTCGCCGTTTTGTTACGCATTGGGGATCACAACGATGGAGATCGTCCGCGCCAGGGGCCGCAATCCCTTTCTTCTGGCCGCGAATGTGCTTCGCTCCATGTTCCGCAACGCTCTGATCCTGGGCATCATTGCCGGGTTTGTTGTCAATCTTGCCGGCCTGCCGGTGCCGCAGGTCTTGATGGATGCGGTCAACCTGGTATCGCGCGCCGCACTGCCCGCCGCTCTTTTCGGCCTTGGCGGTGTATTGCTGCGTTACCGTCCCGAAGGCGATCTGCGCACCATCGTTTTCATCGTTGCCGTGTCGCTTCTGTTGCACCCGATCGTCACCTGGTCCATGGGCCAGGCGTTCGGCCTGCCCAAAGCCGCGTTTCGTTCGGCGGTTCTCACGGCGGCGATGGCGCCGGGCATCAACGTCTATATATTCGCGAACATGTACGGGGTGGCACGGCGCGTGGCCGCCTCTGCCGTATTGATCGGCACCATTGCCTCCATATTCACCGCCTGGATGTGGCTGGCACTGCTGCCCTAGGGCCTAACGGGGGCTGACCCCCCGCAGGCGCTCCGAGCGGCGGCGCAACAGCTCAACCGTTGTCAGCAGCCCGATCGAAATCACCACAAGGATCGTCGCGACAGCCAGAATTGCCGGGCTGATCT
>JALSRG010000010.1 GCA_026984915.1 Marinosulfonomonas sp.
AGGGCCTAACGGGGGCTGACCCCCCGCAGGCGCTCCGAGCGGCGGCGCAACAGCTCAACCGTTGTCAGCAGCCCGATCGAAATCACCACAAGGATCGTCGCGACAGCCAGAATTGCCGGGCTGATCTGCTCGCGAATACCGTTCCACATCTGGCGTGGAATGGTCTGTTCATCCAGCTTGCCGACGAACAGAACAACCACAACCTCGTCAAAACTGGTGACAAAGGCAAACAGCGCCCCTGAAATCACCCCCGGCAGAATCAGCGGCATGGTAATCCGGAAAAATGTCGTTCGCGGATTGGCCCCCAGATTGGCAGAGGCCCGGTTCAGCGATTGATCAAACCCGACCAGGGTCGCCGTCACGGTAATGATCACGAACGGGATCCCCAGTGTGGCATGGGCCAGGATCACGCCAAGATAGGGAATTTTCCAGCCGAAGATGCTCCAGTGAGTGATCCCGATGTAAGAGTAGAAGAAAAACAGCCCGGTGGCCGTGATGATGATTGGTACGATCATCGGCGAAATCAGAATCGCCATGATGGCCCGGCGAAACGGCATTTCCGGCCGTGACAGGCCAAGGGCGGCCAGCGTGCCAAAACCGGTCGCCAGGACGGTCGCGAAAAAGCCGATGATGAATGAGTTTTTCGCGGCATTCACCCAGGCTGCATTCTTCCAGACATCGGCCCACCAGCTTGCATCACGTGGCGCCTCTGGCGCAAGCATGCCAAAGGTCAGCAGCTTGTCATACCAGCGCAGGCTGTAGCCCTCGGGATCGAAGGCCAGCATCTTCGGGGTGAAGGTGAAATAGGGCTCGGCATTGAAGGACAGCGGAATCACGATCAGGATGGGTGCGATCAGAAAAAGAAAGATCAGCACGCAAATCGTCAAATAGGTGTAATGCCATGCACGTTCCAGCGGCGAAGCATATTTTGGTAGTGCCATCGTCGGTTACCCCAGTTTCAGATTGTCGATGCCCACGAGCTTGTCATACAGCCAGTAGAGAACAAGGATACCGCCCAGCAGCAGCGCTGCCAGTGCCGCGGCCATGGACCAGTTCAGCGATCCGGTCATGTGAAAAGCAATGAGGTTCGAGATCAACTGCCCGTCAGCACCACCAACCAGTGCCGGTGTGATGTAATAGCCGACCGCCAGAATGAAGACCAGCAACGCACCGGCGGCAATGCCAGGCACCGTCTGCGGGAAATAGATGCGCCGAAAGGCTGTCCAGCTTGTGGCGCCCAGATTGCGCGCGGCGCGCACATAAGACGGGTTGATCGTACGCATCACCGAATAGAGCGGCAACACCATGAACGGCAGCAGAATATGCGTCATCGCCACCACAGTACCGATTTTGTTGTACATCATCTGGATGCGATGATCGTCACTGACGATGCCCAGCGCAACCATGGCATCATTCAAAACCCCCTGGCTTTGTAGCAGAACCATCCAGCTGGTGGTACGCACCAACAGCGATGTCCAGAATGGCAGCAACACCAGTATCATCAGCAGGTTTGACTTGCGCAGCGGCAGCGTCGCCAGCAGATGCGCAATCGGATAGGCCAGAATAAAGGTCATGAACGTGATCAGCAGCGACAGGACAAGGGTCCGGCCGAACAGCTTCAGATAAATACGTCGGTTTTCGTTCACCCGCACGATTTTTCCGTCGGCATCGCGCGTGCGGTCAACCGCCGCCAGATAGAAATTGAACGTATAGGGGCTGGCGGCGCTGCGCATCACCTGCCAAAGCTTCGGATCGCTCCATTTCGGGTCAATTTTCAGCAGCGCTTCCTTGTACGGCGGCTCCAGCTTGGCGGCTTTGCGCGCGCCTTTGGTAAACAGGCTACGCGATCCAGGCAACTCATAGTTGATCCGTGTCCCGACAAGCCCGGCCTTGCGGTTTTTCTTCAGCAGTTTCAAATCTTCAACCAGGGCGGTGAACGCCGTCTCGTCCGGCTCTGTTCCGCTCGGGTTCTGGGCGAACCACGCCACCATATTTGGCATGTTGTCATGGAAATTCGGGCTGTCGACAGACCGGTACAACATCTGAAAGATTGGTACAACGAATGTGAGGATGATGAAGGCCAGCAGCGGCAGCACCAGAAGAAAGGCCTTGCGCCGTGCATGTGACTGCGCCCGGGCCAGCGCCCTTTTCAGCGGTGTGCCATCCGAGATGGTCAGGGCGCCGTCTTCAACACCACCCGCTGTCGTGACAATGGCCACATGTGGATCTGCGGGAACATTTTCGCTCATCTGGATTCGTCCGCCTGTCTGGGCTGTGACGGCGCCGCGTCTTGCGGCGCCGTCTGGTTTTTATCGCGGGTTTATCAGCTGGCCAGCCAAGCGTTGAAACGCTCGTTCAGCTCGGCATCATGGTCAACCCAGAACTCGAAGTTGTTGACCAGCGCATTCGACATGTTTGCCGGTGCTGTCGGCATATGCGGCGCCATGTCGGTTTTGCCGTCAATGTATTTGCCAACCAGGGCGCTGGACGATTTACGGGCCGGACCATAGGAAATCCAACTGGCCTGATCGGCCAGGCGCTGCGTATCCGTCGCAAAGGAAATGAACTTCATCGCATTGTCCTTGTTCGGGGCCCCCTTCGGGATCACAAACAGGTCAAAGTCCAGAATCTGCCCGTCCCAGAGAACAACCAGCGGCTGGCCTTCGGAAATGGCTGCGTTGAAGATACGGCCGTTATAAGCGGTCGACATCACCACCTCGCCGTCAGCCAAAAGCTGCGGAGGCTGTGCACCGGCTTCCCACCAGACGATATCATCCTTGATGGTATCGAGTTTTGCAAAGGCACGATCCACACCCTCTGGCGTGTTCAGGACAGAATAGACTTCGCTTGCCGGCACCCCGTCAGCTTCAAGCGCCATTTCCAATGTTGCCTTGGCGGATTTGCGCAGGCCCCGTTTGCCGGGGAATTTCTTCGTGTCAAAGAAATCGGCGATCGACGTCGGGGTTCCTTTCACATTGTCCGAGTTATAGGCCACAACGGTTGACCAGACGATATTGGCAACCGCACAGTCCTGAATGGCCCCGTCGATGAAATCCTTGATGGCCGGTGTGCCGTCCGGTGCCGGCGGAAGCATCGAGGCATCGATCGGCTCCAGCAGGCCTTCATCGCACAGGCGGACCGCATCCGAAAACTCGACATCGGCGACATCGATTGTCACGTTGCCGGCTTCCACTTGCGCCTTGATCGGGGTTGCCGGGTTGTCGGCATCCACCGAGATAACCTTGATGCCGGTCGCGGCAGTAAAGGGCTTGTGGTAGGCTTCAACCTGAGATTTCGTATAGGCCCCCCCCCAGGACATGACGGTCACCACCTCTTCGGCATTCGCCGCATAGGCAAAACCCGCCAGGGCTGTCGTCAGGATCAGTATCTTCTTCATTTTAGTCTCCCTTGATAAATGGTCTGCTCGTTCAGTTGCGCGGCCGGGTTTGCTTTTTCCGGCCTTCTTTGGTTTCTTTATACATTATAACGGATCGAGCGCACGTGCATCTTGTGCATCCCAGCTCACCTTTGCGGTTTCCCCCACGACCAGATGCTTGTGACCGGCCGAGTTGGGAACCTTGACAATGAACTCGTCATTTCCATGCACCTGCAGCCGGCAGCGCACGTGATCACCCAGATAGATGAGCTCCAGCACTTGTGCTTCGGTTGTATTGGGGGTGGTCTTTCCTTCAATCCAGACCCGTTCGGGGCGGATGGAGATCAGCGTTTCACTTCCCACATCACCGCATTTCACCGGATTGGCGCGGCAGGTTTCACCATCGGCAAGGCGGACGATCACCTCGTCGCCTTCAAACCCTTCCACAACACCGTCCAGCTTGTTGTTCTCGCCGATAAACTGCGCAACAAAGCTGTTCTCGGGGCGTTCGTACAAATCCGCCGGCGGGGCAAGCTGCTGAATGCGTCCGTCATCAAAAACCGCCACGCGGTCCGACATGGTCAGCGCCTCGGACTGGTCGTGCGTCACGTAAACAACGGTGATTCCCAAACGCTCATGCAAATGTTTGATTTCAAACTGCATATGTTCACGAAGCTGCTTGTCCAATGCCCCCAGCGGTTCATCCATCAGCACCAGTTCCGGCTCAAACACCAGCGCACGGGCCAGGGCGATGCGCTGTTGTTGTCCACCCGACAACTGCGCCGGGCGGCGGTTGATGAATTCCCCCATCTGCACCATTTCCAGCGCGCGCTTCACCTTTTCCTCGCGCGCGGTCTTGTCCAAGCCACGCACTTCCAGCGGAAACGACAGATTTTCTCCGACCGTCATATGCGGGAAAAGGGCATAGTTCTGAAACACCATGCCAATGCCGCGTTTATGGGGGGGGATATTGTTGATTGGTCGCCCGGCCAGCCGGATATCACCATTGGTCGCCGTTTCGAACCCCGCCAACATCATCAGGCAGGTGGTCTTGCCAGATCCGGAGGGGCCCAGCATCGTTACGAATTCACCTTTGCCGATCTGCAGGTTAAGATCTTTGACGACCAGAACCTCGCCGTCATAACTTTTCTGTACGCGGTCGAATTCGACGAACGCGTTGTCGGAAACATCTGATGCCACGTATTGGGCTCCCCGAAATGGCTATGGCAGGTTGGCCTGCACTCACTCTGTTGCGCCAACTAAAGCGAATGATGAAGACTTATGCAACAGGGGTGTGAAGAATCACCGGTAAATTCTGTGTAAACCGCGAAAAAGCGGATGTTTTTCACTGGAAAACGGCATGCCGTTCCCTCTCTTGCTTTTCCTGGACCCGATTCGCTCCAACACGAAACCTTTAATGGCAGCCTCAGGGCCAAACCCCGGGCCTATCGGAGATGAAACCGCGCCAGCAGCCCGCGATGATCCGACCCCAGCAACGGGCGCAGGGACGCATTGGCCGGCTTATCATTTTTCGAGACCAGCACATGATCAATCGGCAGGGTCAGCCAGCCATTCAGCATGGGAAAACTGGGCCGCACCCCGCCCACACGCCGGGTGCCCGATGCGGTGGAAATCCGGCGAAGCGTATGCGACCAGGCAACCATGTTGAAATCTCCGCCCAGAACCACCGGCGCCGGATTGGCCGCCAGAAGGCCGGCAATATCGCGCGCCAGTTTTCGTACCTGCGGCGCCTGATTAAAGGGATAGGGCCAGTGCAGGTGCAAGGCCACCACCCAGACCGGCCCATCCGGCGTGCGCACCTGCATCGCCGCAAGGCCGCTTTTGTCGATACATTCACCACTGCCCCCGATCTTTGGCCAACGCGAGGCAACCGCCACACCCCCCACAGCTTCAAAGGCGCAGAATTGCTGCGCCGGATAGCTGCCCTCCAATGCCTTCAGTATCTGCCGGTTGTGCGGGGTAACTTCCTGCAATGAAATGAAATCCGGCGCCTGCGTCCGCAAATCCTGTATGATCGGGCTCAGATCCTGCAGGCGATAGGACAGGTTCTTCTGGTACATGGAATAAGGGGCATCCGGCGCCGGCCTGCCTTGCAGATATGCAGCGGCAAGACTGACCGCCGACAGCAGACAAATCCCGGTGCCGAACAGCGACAGCCACCAATGCCCCTGCCAGAGCAACAGCGCCAGACCGATCAGGCCAAGCCCCAGAATATAGGGACGAAACACAGCCAGTGAATCGCCCAGCGGATGTACGGCGCCAAGGTGGCTGAACATCAGCAGGCCGAGAGGCAGCACAGCGGCAATGGTCACGATCAATTTCATTCACTCTCCGCCAGCCCGGTCTGGTTTTTTTGCACTATATGGCCGCATCCGGCCGGCTGCAACACAGCCTGTCACCAATGCGTGACGCTCTGACATATCCCGCTCTGGCCTCTTGCAACGCACCAAATGACTCACCAAAGTCAAATCAAGGGGCATAAAGATAAAGGAGAGCGGACAATGGCGACCGAACGGGTTGAATTTGAGGGGCATGCGGGCGACAAACTGGCCGCCCGGCTGGATCTGCCCGAAGGCCCGCTGCTGGGCACTGCACTTTTTGCCCACTGTTTCACCTGCTCCAAGGACATTCCCGCGGCCCGGCGCATCGCCGGTCGGCTTGCCGGTATGGGGATTGCCGTCCTGCGGTTCGATTTCACCGGTCTGGGCCATTCCTCGGGTGAGTTCGAGAACACCTCCTTTTCCTCGAATGTCGAGGACCTGGTCGCGGCCTGCAAATATCTTGAAAAGCGCGGCATGGCGCCGGGGTTGCTGATTGGCCACAGCCTGGGCGGCGCGGCCATCCTGAAGGCGGCCGGGCGGCTTGACAGTGTGCGCGCCGTGGCCACGCTGGGGGCGCCGTTTGACCCGCACCATGTGTTGCACAACTTTTCCGGCGCCCTGGATGAAATTGCCGAAAAGGGCGTCGCCGAAGTCCAGCTTGGCGGCCGACCGATCAGGATCAGCCAGGATTTTGTCGAGGACGTCTGCGCCGAGGCGCTCGAACGCCCGATCCGCGAGCTGAAACGCGCGTTGCTGGTGATGCACGCACCCGGTGACCGCATCGTCGGCATCGAAAACGCCGCCAACATATTCAAGGCCGCCCGCCATCCGAAAAGCTTCGTCACCCTGGACGAAGCCGACCACCTGATCACGAACTCCGATGATGCGGAATATGCCGCCGGGGTTATCGCGGCCTGGGTCGGGCATTATCTGAAACTCTCGCCGCCCGCCCCGCCCATCGGCGCACCCGAAGGGGTCGTACGTGTTTCCGAGGCCGACCCGAACGGGTTTCTGCAAGACGTCAACGCCGGCCCGAACCATCACCTGCTGGCGGACGAGCCGATCGCCTATGGTGGCACCAACAAGGGTCTTTCACCCTACGGGTTCCTGTCTGCCGGCCTGGGGGCCTGCACCAGCATGACGATCCGCATGTATGCGCGGCGCAAGAACTGGCCGCTCGGCCACGTCAGCGTCGAGGTCACCCATGACAAGGTGCACGCACAGGACGCGGAAAATGCCGCCGTGCAAAAGGTGGATGTATTCAAACGCAAAATCTGCCTGACCGGAGATCTGACCGAGGATCAGCGCCAGCGGCTGATGCAGATTGCCGACAAATGTCCGGTGCACAGAACCCTGTTGCACAGCTCGGAAATTGAAACCGAGCTGGCCGAGTGACGCAGCCCTGTCCCGCACCCGATGCGGGACCTGCCCGAAACACGCGAAACGCAGGAGGCCCCGCATCAAGTGCGGGGCAGCACCACATTCCCCTGCCAACTTGTAAAAACCGCAACACCGGTTACCTGAATATGGACCCGCAGCAAAACCACAGCTCCGCATGTTCAGCACGCTTACCGACAAACAGAGGGCCAAAGCCACCGGCGCCCTGATCTTGCTCGCCTATAGCATGCTGACCTATACCATCACCGGCAGCAAAGTATCGGGCGTGATCACCGACATCGCCAGCGGTCTGGCGGTGATCGGCATCCCGCTGCTGATCTGGCCGGTCTTTCGCCCGCACAAAGCCCTGAACATCGCCTATATGGCCGCGCGCTTTGCCGAGGGAGTCCTGATGATCCTCGGCGGGGTGTTCATCCTGTCGCCCGTGCTGGAGCCTTACCGCAACGGCATTTACGAGCACATCCACATCTATTTCTTCATCACCGGGGCTCTGTTCTTCTACGCCCTGCTCTACCGCACCCGTGCTGTGCCGCGGTTTATCTCCGTGTGGGGAGGCCTCGCCACCCTTGCCCTGCTGCTGGTCACGATGATCAAACTGTTCGGGGTGCAATATGCCCCGCTGGACGCATTGGTAATCCCGCTGGTGTTGAACGAGATCTTTCTGGCTGTGTGGTTGATGGTGAAGGGGTTTTCGGGATTAGCTGGATAAGAAGGTGTTTCACCTGCATTTCAACACCCCAGTGGGGCACAGTTCGGTTCTCGCATGTAACTTATACTTTGGCGACCAAAGCTGCCACCACAGGAAAAATATGGCGGCGCCCGACCTGGTGGGCGCATTTCGCCTTGGGCTGTGCATGTGAAACGGTTGTGGAAAAACCTTGACATATCAATTGGCTGTACCGTTTCATAGCGCCCTCCATGGGGAGGTCGGGCGCTGCCATATTTTTCAAAATGGCGGGCTGCATGTGGAAAGGTGGTCTTGCAATGATCTCTTTAAGCAAGAGTCCCATCCAGAAATGCCACCACTTCCCCCGTCAGCCGCTGATGAAACGCCACACGGTCAAACCCTTCGGGGTCTTGGGCCGGTATAAACCCGGGTGTCACCAACGCCTCTGGAAACGGCGACAGGAACGACAAATGCCCTGCGTTTTCAACGTGGTGGACGGTGACCTTGCCCTTGTCGGGCACCTGATCCAGTATCCGTTCCACATTGTTGAACGGGGTCAGGGTGTCGTGTTCGGCGTGGTAGACCAGTATCGGCACAGTGACTTCGGCCAATGAGCCTTCGGGCATATAAAAATCCGTTGCGGGGGCCATCAGGATCAGGGCCTTGATGCGCTTATCCGCTGTGACAGGCACGCGGCGACCCGTGATGCTCCACGGCCTGCCGCCCGCCACCGCCAGCCCCGTATAGCCGCCCATCGAATGGCCCAGCAGGGCGGCATTGTCTGTCTGCACCGCGCCTGCCAGAATATCGTTACCCGCCAGCGCGTTCAGGCACAGGGTGATATGGCGCGGGCGCAGTTCCAGATTGCGGGTTTTGCCTTCGAGGAAATTGTCGTCGGTGTTGTTGCCGAAATGCTCGGGGCAAAGCACCACATAGCCCGCCTCGGCCAGGGCCTGCGCCAGTGTCAGATAGACCAGCCGGTGACCGCCTGACCCATGCGAGATCACCACCACCGGATACGGCCCCGGCCCTGCGGGCGCGTTCAGGCCGGCGGTGACGCTGAAGGGGCCGATTTCGTAGGCTCCATGCGCCTGCGCCGCCGGATACATGATGAACACCGGAAAGCCGATGTTGGCCTGATCGTCCCAGACGCGGATATGCTGGCAGCCTACATGTTTCATGGTATTTCCTTATAATAGGGCCTGTGCAGATCGTATCAGCCATTTTGGAAAAATGGCAGCGCCCAACCTGGAGGGTGCATTACGCTATGAGTTACACCCAGTGGAACGGCTGTGTAAGCTCCTGACGCATCATCCGGTTGCCCCGCTGCAAAGCGCCCTCCTTGGGGAGGTCGGGCGCTGTCATTTTTCCAAAATGACGGGGTTTCGGATTTTACTATACAAAAAGGGCGCAACCTTTGGCCACGTCCCTTTTAAAATCATTCACTTGCCGGATTTAACCGCGGGCGCGGCCGACCAGTTTCCAGAGCGTCGGCAGCAGAACCGCCGCAAGGGCCAGTTTCACCGCATCGCCCAGCAGGAAGGGTGTCAGGCCCCATGTCAGGATCGGCTTGTCGAACCCGTAGAGAACGCCCAGCCACAGCAGACCCGGCACATAGATCAGCGCATTGCCGATCAGCATGGCACCGGCCATTTTCACCGGCGAGCGATCCCAGCCGCGTGCCGCCAGCAGACCCAGGGCCACAGTGGCCAGCACAAAGCCCAGCAGATATCCGCCGGTGCTGCCCATCATGTATTCCAGACCGTTCAGGTCGGCGGTGGATTTGGCGAAGACGTCAAAACCCAGCATGCCGACCAGCATATAGCCGATGATCGTCACCAGCCCCAGACGCGCGCCATAGGCAGCCCCGATGGTCAGCACCGCGAATGTGCCCATCGACATCGGAACCGGCAGCATCGGCACCATGATCTTGGCCGAAAGCGCCAGCGCCGCAATGCCAAATCCGACAAGAGCCACCTGTTTCGCCCGCAGGGCTGTGCCGTTTTGCGCGCCGAGAGCCTCGGCCAGTACCTGATCTGTTGTCGCTGTCGCCATCATGCTGTCTCCGTTTGCTGCCTGAACCTGAGCTTTCGTCTGTTTTGCCCCACCCGGCCGCGCGAGGCAAGCCGATTTCCGGCGGCGGCGCGGCATAGTCGCGCCTTGCCGCCCGAGAGAGCCTTCTCTATGAAAGGCCCGACAAATCAGGACATGCAAAGGTGCGCCAATGATTCCCCGCTATTCCCGCCCCGATATGGTGGCCATATGGTCCCCGGAAACAAAATTCCGCATCTGGTATGAAATCGAGGCGCACGCCTGCGACGCACAGGCCGCACTGGGGGTGATCCCCAAGGAAAACGCCGAGGCTGTCTGGAAAGCCAAAGACGTGCCCTTCGATGTCGCCCGCATTGATGAAATCGAGGCCGTGACCAAACACGACGTGATTGCATTTCTGACCCATCTGGCGGAAATCATCGGCAATGACGAGGCACGCTTTGTGCATCAGGGCATGACATCCTCGGATGTGCTGGACACCTGTTTCAACGTGCAATTGGTGCGGGCCAGCGACATTCTGATCAAGGATATGCAGGATCTGCTGGCCGCCCTGAAACGCCGCGCTTTCGAGCACAAGATGACGGTACGCATCGGCCGCAGCCACGGCATCCATGCCGAGCCCACAACCATGGGCCTGACATTCGCCCGTTTCTATGCCGAAATGGACCGCAACCTGAACCGGTTGAAAAAGGCCCGCAGGGAAGTGGCCACCGGCGCGATTTCCGGCGCGGTCGGCACCTTCGCCAATATCGATCCGGCGGTCGAGGAACACGTCTGCAAGGCAATGGGGCTGGAGGTCGAGCCGATCTCCACACAGGTGATCCCGCGCGACCGTCACGCCGCATTCTTTGCCGCCCTTGGCGTGGTGGGCAGCAGCATCGAAAACATCGCCACGGAAATCCGCCACATGCAGCGCACCGAGGTTCTGGAGGCCGAGGAGTTCTTTTCCAAGGGCCAAAAAGGCTCAAGCGCGATGCCGCACAAACGCAACCCTGTTCTGTCGGAAAACCTGACCGGTCTGGCCCGCCTTGTGCGCATGGCCGTGGTGCCGGCGATGGAAAACGTAGCCCTCTGGCACGAGCGCGACATCTCGCACAGTTCGGTTGAACGCAACATCGGCCCCGATACCACCATCACGCTGGATTTCGCGCTGGCGCGTCTGACGGGGCTGGTGGACAAGCTGGTGATCTACCCGGATAACATGTTGGCCAATATGAACAAATTCCGCGGGCTGGTGATGAGCCAGCGGGTGTTGCTGGCCCTGACGCAAGCCGGTGTTTCGCGCGAGGACGCCTATAAACTGGTACAGCGCAACGCGATGAAGGTCTGGGAAGAAGGCAAGGACTTCAAAACCGAACTGCTGGCCGATCCGGATGTTCTGGCGGCGCTGAGCGCCGAGGAGATCGAGGAAAAATTCGACATCGGCTATCACACCAAACATGTGGATACGATCTTCAAACGGGTGTTTGGCGAAAGCTGAAACCAGCACGGCGCCTCGAAATCTTTCAAAGATTTCGGGCTGTTTTCTTTTAAAGAAAACAGTTCCACCTGATGGTTTGGCGCTAGCGCCGGTAGGCTCGCAGGTAATGCCGTTCAAACATCCGTTTGGCCCAGTGGAAAATCTTCATTGGCGGCAGGAATATGGTGCGCTTTTCATTGCGGAACACCAGAATACCGCTGTCCAGCGTATCGACAATACAAATCAGTTCCGCCTTGAAATCATGGCTCGGGTCCCGACCGTTGATTTCATCGATGATATTCTTCACCGCCGCCTCGGCCTGCAAATCCGCCTGATGCGCCTGTTTTGCCAGCCACTCGGGCCCTGGATAAGACCCTGTATCGCCCACAACATAGGTGCCTTTCAGGCCCACAACACGGCACTTGCTGTCAGCCTGGATGAACCCGCCTTCCGAGCGTGGCAGATCGGTGTTGTCAAGCCATTCCGGCCCGGTCATACCCGTCATCATCAGGATCAGATCGGCCGGGATTTCCTCGCGTTCGGTCACCACTTTGCCGGCTTCCATGCGGATCGGCTTTGCGCCCAGATGGGTTTCGATCCCGCGCTTTTTCATCAGGGATAACAGCCCCTTGACTGCCTTTTCTCCCAGCCGGTTGCCCGGCTTTTCGGAACCGTTGAAAAACACCAGTCTGAATTTGTCCCGCCGTCCTTGCCGGCGCAGCATGGTGTCCATGCCGAACAGGAATTCGAACATCGGCCCGCCGCGCACCGCCTTGGGTTCCTTGGGGTTGGTGCCAAAGCCAAAGGCAATCGTGCCTCCCTCCATCGCATTGATCCGGTCATGGATTTGCTGCCCCATCGAGGCACCCTCGCACGGGATGATCGCATGTTCCTTCAGCCCCGGCAGTTTCTTGATGAACCGGCTGCCGGTGGCGATGATCAGATAGTCATTGCGGATGTCGCCGGTATCGGTCTGCACCAGCCGCCCGCCTTCACGCAGATTTCTCACCGATCCCTGATGCCAGACCACATTCTTCCGGGCGAAAAACTTCTCCAGATTGACATCTATATCATCTGCATTGCGCATACCCGACGGCATCCAGATCAGGCTGGGCAGATAGGTCAGGTGATTGTTTGGCGAAACCACGGTAATCTGGGCATTGATCCCGGATTTGCGCATCTGGCGAACCGCCGTCAATGCGCCAAAACCGCTGCCAAGAATTACGATATGGGTCATGTGGGCCTTGTCGGTTGAAAGGTGGCAGGTGTTATCATGCCGGCCTTCTATACAAAACACGACGGCCTGTTAATGCGACAAATCTTACCATTTCAGTCGGAAATCATGGCCGCAGCAAATTGCACACCCCCTACTCTGCCACAAATTCGATTTGAATCTTCCCCGGTGTAAGGAGAACTTTAACCCGACTCTGCCAGTCTGGCGCAAACCGGATCGGAGAACCGTAACGTGAGCACAGCCCTGTCATCCCTACCCGATGTATCCCCGCCCAATACAGGCTTTGCCGCCCCCCCGTCGCCGTCGCCTCAGTTGCCTGCGATCAACCGGCAACAAAAAGCAGCGATCATCGTGCGCTTGCTGCTGTCAGAAGGCGCAGAGCTATCGCTGACCGACCTGCCCGAGGATATGCAACGGCAACTGACCGTGCAGATGGGCTCGATGCGCAGTGTCAGTCGCGAAACCGTGGCGATAGTCGTTGAGGAGTTCATCAGTGAACTGGACAGTATCGGCCTTTCATTTACCGGGGGGCTTGCCGGGGCATTGGAAGCCCTCGACGGCAAGGTCAGCGCCAACACCATAGCCAGCCTGCGCAAAGAAGCCGGGATCAATAACACGGGTGACCCGTGGGAACGATTGGCAGGCATGGACATTTCCGTGTTGCAATCCGTGCTCGAACAGGAAAGCATCGAGGTGGGGGCCGTGCTTTTGTCCAAGCTCAGTGTTTCAAAGGCCGCGGAGCTGCTTGGACATCTTCCGGGAGAGCGTGCCCGCCGCATTACCTATGCCGTATCCCTGACAGGGGCCGTTACACCCGAGGCGGTTCAGCGCATCGGCGAATCTCTTGTCGCCCAACTGGATAGCCAGCCTGTCGGCGTTTTCGACGAAGGCCCGGTTGAGCGGGTTGGCGCCATCCTGAATTTTTCCCCCGCAGCCACCCGTGACGACGTGCTTGCCGGCCTGGAAGAAGAGGACGAGAATTTTGCGAATCTGGTGAAGAAGGCAATCTTTACCTTTGCCAACATCCCGGACCGCATTGATCCGCGTGATGTTCCGAAAATCACCCGCGTTGTTGATCCGGCCTTGCTGGTTAGCGCACTTGCCCACGCCGTTTCAACCGGGATGCAGGAACAGGCGGATTTCATCCTGAACAACATGTCCAAACGCATGGCGGAACAGCTTCGCGATGAGATGCAGGAGCTTGGAACCATAAAGGCCGAAGACGGCGAAAAAGCCATGAACGCAGTCATCGCCAGCATACGAGAAATGGAGGCGGCCGGCGAGATACTGTTTATCGCCGGCGAAGATTGACGATCTTTGCCATTATTCTGACAGTGGCAGCAAGGCGCATTCGTTGTTTTGCCTTTTCCCAACCGCCACATGCACACGTGAAACATCCCTCACAAACAAAAACTATATAGGAGAAGAGCGGGATCCAAACCAGACGCCGCCCGGATAAAATCAAAATATCAGTAGATTGGGACGTACCGGACAGGCTGGCTCTATTTGCGGCGCCCCCCGAGATGAAGTGCCTTTTGCTCCCTGCAGATTTGGCGAAATTA
>JALSRG010000011.1 GCA_026984915.1 Marinosulfonomonas sp.
ATCTCATCTGGAAGAAAAATCCCGTGGCAGGTCAGGCTCTGTTCAGATCTCGACCAACGCACCATGCCCGCCCACGACACGGCCAGCCACAGCCGCCGCTTTCTCAAGCGAACGTGGAATATCGGAGCCGTCCAGATAAGCAGATAGAAATCCGGCATTAAACGCATCCCCGGCGGCTGTCGTGTCGACCGGAACACGGATTGCAGCAGGCTGAAGCGAATATGTTTCGCGGTTGGGGCCTGTGGCCAGTATTTCAGAACTGCCATTTTTCAAGACTACGAGATTTGCGCCCGCGTTCTTGTAGCGCTGTAAAGTATCCTGTGCATTTGTATCGTCAAAGCAGGACAATTCATCATTGAGTGATGGCATGATGATATCGGCGACACCGGCAGCGCGCGTTATTTCGGCCCGCATGGTGCTCATATCGTGCCACAACTTCGGCCGAAGGTTGGGGTCAAAAACAATCAGTGAGCCCTTGGCTCTTGCCCGCTCTATTTCAGCAAACAGGGTTTTGCGCCCTGATGGAGGAAGAATAGCAACCGTGATGCCGGAAAAGTAGATGACATCGGTGTCGCGCATCGCTTTGTGCAGGCGGTCTGGATTGTTGGCCAGAAGCCGCGCCGCCGAAGCTTTTCTCCAATAGGAAAAACTGCGTTCGCCTTTGTCGAGGTGAATCATGTAAAGGCCAACCCCTCGATTTGCAAATCGCCAAACATTATTTGTGAGCAACCCCTCCCGTTGAAAAAACTGCAGCATTTCGGCCGACAGCTTATCATCACCCACACCTGTCAAAAAAGAAACGCGCCAATTGTCTCGAAAAAGTCGGCGCAGGTACCATGCTGTATTAAACGCGTCACCAGCATAGCCCATGCAATACGATCCGTCGGAAGATTGAGACATTTCGATCATGCATTCACCGATGGACAACACTGTATTCCTGCGGGGCACCAATATTACTCCTCGGCGAAATACTCTCGGTGCTCGTCCCGAATGCGCGGTAAATCATACTTTATTCTGGATAAGTGCTTGCGCATGCCCTCGACAGCTTTCGCTTGGTCTTTCGCAGCAATAGCCTCATAGATTTCCTTGTGTTCGTTCAGCGCGGTTTCGGTTCCAAAGGAAAGCGTCAGATACCTTACCCGATCCATATGAGCCTTGTTTTCCTTTATGATAGCCCAGACAAATCCTACGCCTGCGGCCTCACTGATGTGTTTGTGAAACAGGTCATCCAAAGTATGAAAAACGATCCGCTCACCCGCTTTTGCGGCTTGCTCCTGCTTTTCAAGCAAAATGGAAAGCTCTTTTAGATCTTGTGGTTGTATCCCCAAGGCAGCAGTTCTTACGACCTCAATCTCCAGTGCGGATCGAATGTACATGGCCTGCAAGACTTCTTTTTCCGATATTGGCCGAACTATTGTTGCCCGTTGTGGCCGTATTAGCAGAAAACCAAGCTTTGACAGCCTGGAAAAAGCTTCTCTTACGGGTTGGCGGGAAACCCCGACCAGAGTTGAGACATCAACTTCCGAAAGCTTTGTGCCCGGCGGCAGTTCAAGTGTGAGGATTTTTTCATGCAACATGTCAAAAACCTGTTCTGCCACAGTCGAAGCTCGTTGTGGTTCCGGCGGCAACATTTGAAATTTTGAGCGCATGACTCCTCCGTTGACTCTTATAGTATACTAGAATACTAGTTTATGGGCCACATCTAAATTTCAGGCTGGAAGAAATATGTGGCTGCCGGAATAGATAGACATGCGACTAAAAAATGAAAACCGGTTATTCCCGTTTGACCCTGCAGCGATGGGTTTGGCTCAAAAACTGTTTGCGGGTGTCTGCTATTTGCCGGTTATCAGCCCTTACGAGGGCATAAAGCCACGCTGGTTTGCCGAAGAAAAATCTTTCGATAAGGTAGCCCGGTGGTTTATTATTCCAGGCCATCATTTTTTCAGAATGCTATTTTCACAGGGGGCAACAACGGAAACGGCTGGTTTTTTTGACACTGCCGGGTTCAAAGATGATGCATGTGCCTTTTGCTCAATACCGACATGCCATGATGTTTCCTGGCATGTGAATTGTGTCTATCCCGCAAATCTTGTGGCAATAGGACGACTAGGCTTGGATGAAGCCCATGAGGCTGTACGCGACCTAGCCTGCAGACTTGCAAGACAAGCATATCGGCTTTGATATACGCCGGTTTTGTCGTTCTGGTCCATCGCAGTTACTGAAAGGAAGATGAATGCTGTTTGTTGAAACCCGCCATGCGGTTGATCCGGAGACTGCCAAACAATTTGATACCCAACACCTGCGCAAAAACTTTTGCCTGTCAGGCATGTTCGCCCGAGGGGACATCCGCCTGACCTATACACATTATGACCGTTTGATTGCTGGCGGTGCAGTACCTGATGGCAAAGATCTGGTTTTGGCAAAAGTTGCGGAAACTGGAACAGAAAGTGTGCTTGATCGCCGGGAAATGACAATTGTCAATATTGGTCCTCCCGGGTCGGTAAAAGCGGGGGGGCAAACCTACGACATGGCTTCCGGTGATATGCTTTACATAGGTATGGGGCAGGGTGAGATAATCTTTTCCGGTACCGGCCGTTATTACATTCTCTCAGCACCAGCACACAAAGAGTACCCAACCCGTCTGGTGACTATCAGTGATTCGGCAAAAGTTGAGTTGGGATCAGAGGGAACATCTAACAAACGTACCATTTTTCAATATGTACACCCGCTGGTGATGACATCCTGCCAGTTGATCGTTGGGATGACCAAACTCGCACCGGGATCCGTGTGGAACACAATGCCCGCCCATACCCATGACCGCAGGAGTGAGATTTACCTATATTTCGACCTGTCGGAAAATCAGAATGTGATGCACCTGATGGGCGAACCCAAGCAAACGCGCCATCTTATACTTCGTAACGAAGAAGGCGCTGTTTCCCCGCCTTGGTCCATTCATTCTGGTGCAGGCACTTCGGCTTACAGCTTTATATGGGCGATGGCCGGCGACAACATTGATTTCACAGATATGGACATGGTTGCAATGGGTGAACTCGAATGAATGAGCAGTTTTCACTTGTCGGGCAACGCGCCCTAGTAACAGGGGCAAACAGTGGCATCGGACAAGCCATTGCTGTTTGTATGGCTTCCGCGGGGGCCACGGTTGTTTGTGCGGGCCGATCACCAATGGGTGAAACACTTGCGCGCATAAAAGAAAATGGCGCCGTAGCTTGCGCACTTGAATTGGATCTTTCTGATCCGCTGGCAGCCGCAAGTAAGGTCAGTGAACAAGACCCCTTGGATATTCTTGTAAACAACGCAGGTATAATCCGCCGGGCGGACGCAATTGATTTTGACGAAAGCGACTGGGATTCCGTGATGGATGTAAACCTGAAAGCTTTGTTTTTTGTCAGTCAGGCATTTGCGCGTTCTGTTTTTGACCGCCAAGGGTATGGGCGTGTCATAAACATTGCTTCGCTACTTTCGTTTCAGGGCGGCATCCGCACTGCATCCTATACTGCATCCAAAAGCGCTGTTGCAGGACTGACGAAGCTATTTGCAAATGAGTGGGGCCATAAAGGCATAAATACCAATGCAATTGCCCCAGGTTACATCAAAACAAAGAACACGGCGGCTCTTCAACTGGATAAAGGCCGCAACAAAGCTATTCTCGAACGAATTCCGGCAGGGCGCTGGGGTAAGCCAGATGATATTGGCGGTGCTGCCGTTTTTCTGGCCTCCCGGGCCGCAGACTATGTAAACGGGGCAATCCTGAATGTTGACGGAGGCTGGCTTGCCCGCTGATTATCCAAGATTACAATTCAGCAACAAGCAGGCGATCCCGATCCGGTATTATACATCTTGAGCTTGGTACTTTTTCTCGCGCCCCTAGCGCAATCTATATTGACGAAGCTATCCGTACGCAACTGCCAGAAAATACTGTTAAGAACCCGCCGGATATCGTGCTGCTTCACGTATCGACCTTTCGGCGTCAGATGGGTATTCATGTAGATATTTATTCGATCCTCCATGATGAGCTTTTGTTTCTACAAACTTCTGTTTTTCAGAGGGGGATCGAATAAGCAACGTGGCGAGAAATCACAGCTCGCGCTGCAAACAGGCAAGCAACGCGTTTCGGTTTGCTTTTTTCCGTGCCTGCGATCACGTTACTCTGCTGCGCTGCCTGTATTCGTCATAGTCCCAAAGATCATTCCGCATCACATCCGCAATCACAGTCGCCGCCACATCCACATCCGCCGCGTCAATATAAAGCGGAGTAATGCCGAACCGCATAATGTCCGGCGCACGGAAATCGCCGATCACGCCACGGGCGATCAGCGCCTGCATTGCCGCATAGCCATGTTCGAACCGGAATGATACTTGCGAACCACGTGCCTCCCCGTCCCTCGGGCTGGCCAGCGTCAGGGCGGGGCAGGTGGCCTCGACCCCGGCAATGAACCGGTCACACAGGGCAATCGAGGTGCGCCGCACATCCGCCATATCCACCCTGTCCCAGACATCCAGCGCGGCCTCGAGCGCGGCCAGTTGCAGCACCGGCGGGGTGCCGACCCGCATCCGTTCAATCCCTGCACCTGCGGCATAGTTCAGATCAAAGGCAAAGGGCGCGCTATGGCCCAGCCAGCCGGACAGGGCAGGGCGCACCTGATCCGTATGGCGCGGGGCGACGTAGATAAAGGCGGGGGCGCCGGGGCCGCCGTTCAGGTATTTATAGGTGCAGCCCACCGCAAAATCCGCACCAACGCTGGACAGGTCCACCGGCAAGGCCCCCGCCGAATGGGCCAGATCCCAGATCACCAGCGCGCCGGCTGCATGGGCCTGCCTGGTCAGCGCCCGCATGTCGTGCTTGCGCCCCGTGCGGTAATCGACCTCGGTCAGCATCAGCACGGCGACATCTTCGTTGATATGCGCTGCCACGTCTTCGGGTGCAGGCGTGATCAACTGATGTTGGCGGCCTAGTGAACCGATCAACCCTTCGGCCATATACAGATCGGTCGGAAAGTTGCCATTGTCCGACAGGATCACCCGCCGGTCGGGGCGCATTTCCAAAGCGGCGGCCAGTGCCTGATAGACCTTGATCGACAGGGTATCCCCCATCACCACATGCCCCGCCTCGGCCCCGATCAGCCGGGTGATACGGTCGCCAATGCGGGTGGGCTGCTCCATCCAGCCGGCGCGGTTCCAGCCGGTGATCAGCATCTCGCCCCATTCGTCCTGCATGGTCTGCCCCATCCGCGCTACGGCGGCTTTGGGCAGGGGGCCAAGCGAGTTTCCATCCAGATAGATCACCCCCTCGGGCAGGTGGAACATGGCTTTGGTGGCGGCAAAATCGGTCATTATGGGGATCCTACTGTATGATAAAAACAGTAATGAGAAGCGCCATGATTACAAGCCAATAAAGTTAAACTCCTTTGTGGGTCCAAACTTTTCAATCCCTGTTTTCCGGTCAGATCCGCCGTCAATCAGGTGGGGAGAAAGACGACTTATCGGGGCACGCGAAGCTAGATGCAGGATGAGTGGGGCCTGAGCCAGCCTGTTCAGTCCCGCATCACAGCCGTCCTGCGCAAGCTCATCGCCATGGCAAATGTGTTGATACGCGATGGTCGGAAGTGGAACGAATATCCAGCTTGACCAATACGGATACTCGGCGATTGTGCCAATCGCCTGCCGGTTGGCAGCGTGCAGATGATCAATCTCGCCCCCCCGTTAGTCAGCCTCGGATCATCCTGCATGTCAAACGTCTCAGTCTGCTTCCTCGCCCCGATCTGGGTGGCCTCTCGGTATTTGCCAGCAAACACCCGCCAGCAATAGATGCCCCCGTGCTTCTTCGAGAATCCTGCCGATGTTATTTTCTTGCGGACTGCCCCAAGCACAACTTTGGCTTTGAAAGCAGAGGAATTGTTTCTTCGTCCCGTCATTTTGAACCATCTTTCGCATAAGTTGATCCATCTTAACCACTGAACCGGAACTCCGTGGCCACCTCTCTCAACCGCGATGTGGCATTGCCATATACGTTTCGGAAATGGGGTGATGAAAGCATGCGCTTGACGCAACAATTTCACCATTCGTATACTAATGAAAAATGCGGAGCCACAACCATGACGCAGAAACTTGTCATCACAAATATCGGATTGCTGTTGTCCGGCAAGATGGAACAGCCGATTCTTGAAGCGGATTGCCTGATTGCCACTGACGGCAAGATCAGCGCAGTTGGTCGTGAAAAGGATATGGATACCGAAGGGGCGACCACCTCGGTTGATGCTCATGGGGTAACGCTGGCACCGGGTCTGATTGATAGCCATGTACATCCGGTAATCGGAGATTACACACCGCGTCAACAGCAACTGCACTGGATCGACAGCACCTTGCATGGTGGTGTCACTACAATGATCTCTGCCGGCGAAGTCCACCTGCCGGGGCGGCCCAAGGATGTGGTCGGGCTGAAGGCAATGGCAATTGCCTCACAACGCTGGTACGAAAATTTCCGCCCTTCGGGAATGAAGGTTCTGGCCGGTGCACCAATTCTTGAGAAAGGCATGGTTGAAGAAGACTTCAAAGAGCTTGCAGGTGCCGGAGTGAAGCTTCTCGGGGAAGTCGGGCTGGGTTCTGTAAAGGACGGAAAAACCGCCCGCCAAATGGTAGACTGGGCCCGCAAATACGGTATTCAGAGCACGATCCACACCGGTGGGCCTTCAATACCCGGATCGGGGCTGATTGATGCCGACATGGTGCTAGAGACTGGTACAGACGTGATCGGTCATATCAACGGCGGCCACTCGGCACTGCCGGACGATCAGATCATGTGCCTGTGCGAAAGTTGCACTGCGGGGTTGGAGATCGTCCATAACGGCAATGAACGCGCCGCACTTCTGACCCTCAATACCGCGCGCGAATTGAAACAAATGGACCGGATCATCCTTGGCACCGACGGACCGGCAGGATCGGGTGTGCAACCACTGGGAATTTTGCGCATGGTGGCGATGCTGTCGAGCCTTGGCAATGTTCCGGCTGAAATTGCCTTTTGTTTTGCCAATGGCAATACATCACGCCAGCGCGATCTGGATACCGGCCTGATAGACGTTGGTTATGCGGCGGATTTCGTTCTTATGGATCAGGCTCAGCACGCACCGGGCGCAAACATTCTTGAATCCATTCAACTGGGTAATCTGCCAGGCATCGGCATGACGATCATCGACGGCGTCGTTACAAGCCAGCGCAGCCGGAATACGCCACCTGCACAGCGTTTGCCTGAATTGCTCGCTTAAACGATCTTCTTCAATAGCTTAAGCAGAGTGTGTTTCTCGGTATTGCTGAGAGGTTCGAGCGTTTCCCTGGAAATTGAAAACCCTATCGCGCACAAGACCGGAATCAGAGATTTTCCTTCCTCGGAAAGGGAAATAAGGGTGCGGCGTTTGTCATTCTGGTCCGGTTCGGCAACGGTCAGACCTTTCTGGTGCAGCCGGTCGACGACCCCCTTGATCGTCGCCACATCCATGGATGCCAATCGCCCCAATCTGTTTTGCGAACACTTTCCTTGCTCATACAGGCGCATCAGCGTGGAAAACTGGGTCGGGGTCAGCCCCGCAGGCGCCAGCGACTGAAATATTCCAGCATGCCTTTGGCTGGCCAGTCGCAGGATGTATCCAATCTGGTCATCCAGCTTGTAGTCACCCAAATGTTCTGTTTCATCCATCGTAACGCGTTCACTTCAATCATTGCTGTACGAGCAATAAAGGGTTTTGCGCAGCACCACAATGAAAGGGAGAAGGGTTATCTCAGACCATCTTTGCCAACCGCATCCTTGGCTTCCAGCCCACCCACGCGGGGCAGAGGCCGGCCGCTGTCGGTGACGGCCACGGCGACCATGATTTCACGCGCGCGCGGGGCGTCGTTCAGGCGCACTTCGATACCGTCGAAATGGCTGCGGACATAGGCGGCGTCCTTGTGCCCCAGCGGCACATCCAGCACCTGACCGGGGCTGCCCATTTTCTTTGACGAGGCCACCAGTGCCGCCCCCTTTTCCACCGCCTTGCGCAAGGGTGCGCCCAGTTTCGGGTGCAGGATCGCGGCGGCATGTTCCAGCTCGCCCGCCTCGCCCACCATCGCGGATTTGCCATAGCTTTCGGCCTGCTGCGGGGTGATACCCAAGGCTTCCACACAACGGTTCCCCAGCAATTCGCCCAGTTCCGCGCCGATGTCCATCAAGGGGGTCAGGTCCTCGTGATACTCACCGGCAAAGGGGTTTTCGATCACCGCCACGGCTACAGCCTTGCGGGTGGGGGGCGTAATTTCGCGCTCCATCTCGCGGTGGGTTTCCTCGATAAACACGGCGATTTTGCGTATCTTTGCACTCATCTCAGGCCATCCTTTCCAATAATATCCGCCGCTTCCAGCCCGCCGGAACGGCTGTGGATACGCGGCCCTGTTGTCATCACCAGCGCCAGCGCCATTTCGTCGGCGCGCGGGGCGTCGTTACAACCGACCTCCATCGAATCGAAATGGCTGCGCACATAGGCGGCGTTGATATGGGTGATCGGCACATCCAGCCGCGCGCCCACGCCACCCACCTTTTTGGTCGAGGGCACGATGGCGTTACAGACCGGCAGCAATTCCCGCATGGCATAGCCGCCGGGCGCGTGCCACAGGGCGCCGTGTTCCAGCTCGCCGCCTTCGCCAATCAGCGCACCTTTGCCGTAGCCTTCGATTTTGCCCGGCCCGCCCAGCAGATCCACCAGCTTTTGCGCCATTTGCAGGCCCAGCGGGCGCAGATCGTCGATAAAGCCCTGAATGTCCGGCTCATACCGGTGCGCAAACGGGTTGCGGATGATCGCCAGAACCGATGCGCGCCTGTGCGGGATTTCGGCGACAGGTCCGCCTTCGTGATAGATTTCCTCAACGGCGGAAACCGTTTTGCGCAGGATGACGTCAGGCATGGGCAATGGTCCTGTGTTGGGGTGTGAAATGAGGTCCAATGGTGCGGTTTTGGCCCTGAAGGAGCAAAACAGCCGCGTGGATTTGTTTTTGCCCCAGCATAGCACGAGCGGTGCGGATGCCATTGGTCAGGGCGATTTGCACATCTGCGGCCCCTAACGGATCGCAGCGGGTAACGACAAGGCGGTCGCCCAGATCGGTATCGCCGCGCAAGTCATGGGCCGGGGCACGGTGGATGGCAGGGTGGTCCGGCAGGTCCACCGCATTGGCAACCAGCGTGGCGGCAACATCGGCAGTCGCGGCGTTTTTGGCAAGAACAGAGACTGAATCCGCGATCCCGAACGACAGGCTACGCCCGCCCTGGCCGCTGGTGGCGATACCGCCGATCCCGTCACTATGGCCGATTTCAATCCGCCCCAGATCGTGGCCATTCAGCCCCGCCATCGCCACGGTGAACCGCTCATCCTTGGCCAGATGCAGGGCAATATCACCACCGTTGTTGACATAGGCGCGGCGCAGGGGGGTGGCGCTGGTCATGGCGTGTAACACCTCGTCTGCCACAGCACCGGCCACCGCAATCATACGGGTCAGGAAAGTATCACAGAAGGGCATGGCAGCCGCGTGCATCCGTTTGGCAACCGCGCCAATGGGGGCGGGTGTGCCGGGGTGCAGGGGGTGGCGCAGATCGTCCAGTTCAGTCACTAATTCAGCCAAAATCGTGTCAAACCGGTTGCGTGCAGCGGCAAAGGCGCGCGCACGGTCCCCGTCCGCCCCGATCACCAGATCAATCGGCCCATGCTGCAAATGCAGCCGGTTGCCGGACAGCATTCCCGCCTGAACCCCTGTCATGACCCATCCTTCCAGCGGTAATGTCGGTGGTCATGCGGATGCGGCTGGCTTTGGTTGTGGCTAAGGGTGCGGTTGTCGGCGGCCAGCACATCGGCGGTGCTGCGGATTTCCTCCATATGGCCGCCCAGCGCCGCGTAGTCGGATTTGCGCAGGGTGAATTCGATCGGTGCCACCAATGCGGGGGTCGGGACATAGCCGAAGGACCCCGTCGGCATCTCCATTACGTCCACCATCACGGTGATGCCGCCACCGGGCCAGATATAGGCCTCGGCCCCGCCGCAGGACACATAAGTCAGCGAATCCTTCACCGATTTGGTCAGGCGCACAGGGTTTTCGGTGACCCCCGCCCGCAATGATCCGCCCGCGCCCGCCATAAACAGCACCGAGCAAAGCGAGGGTTCGCAGTTTTCCGCGATCCGCTCGGCCGACCGTTTCAGTGCGGATGGAATTTCGGCGGGTTGCGGTTTCAGATCGGCGTCCAGCACGAAATAGGCGTATTGTTCGCCGGTGGTGGAAACCATCAGCAGGCGCAATCCCTGCCACGCGATTTTCGCATTGAACGGGCCAAGGATGGTCAGCGGGTCGTCAATATCGGTGCCGCCCCAGCCGGTGCCCGGTTCCGCCACCCGAAAATACCGTCCGGGGGTCGAGCGCCGCCCCAGTATCTTGATGCCCGTCGGTGGCACATCCAGCAGCTTGCCCGCCTGATGTTCCGACAGAACGCCGGTGATGTGGTCATCCACCACCACAACCTCGTCGACATGATCAACCCATTGTTTGGCAAACATCCCGATTGTGGCCGAGCCACAGCCAACCCGCATCAGTTTTTCCGGCTCATTATTGATCACCGGCGGTTGCCCCGCCTGCACCACAAGGGAAATGTCGCCAATCTGCATCTCGACCGGTTCACGATTGCACAGGCGCAGCAGGGCGTCACAAGTCACGCGGCCCTCTTTCTTGGACCCGCCCGTCAGGTGATCGACCCCGCCCAAAGACAGCATTTTCGAGCCGTATTCGGACGTCATCACATGCCCGATCGGCTCGCCATCCACCAGCACCGCTTCGCGCTCGTGCCCGATATGGCGGTCAGTGTCGATTTTCACCTTTACCCCGCAGTAGGAAAAGATGCCTTCGGTCACCACGGTGACCATATCCACGCCCTCGACTTCCTGCGAAACGATGAAAGGGGCGGGTTTGTAATCGGGGTAAGTGGTGCCGGCCCCAACGGCGGTTATGAACGATTTCTCCGATTGCAACAGATCACCGTCCCAGTCCGAACCACCTGTGTCTTTCATGAAAGGCACCAGTTTATCGGGGCTGGTTTCCAGCACTGTCAACGGATCCAGCCGCACCAGATTGCCACCGTGGTTGGCGTAACGGTCGCAAGCGCCGATCTTGCCATCGGCAATATAGCACATCACAGGGCAGGCATCGCAGCGGATTTTTTCGGGTTTGGCGGTCATTTGCCGGCCTCCAGAATGGCCGCGCGCACCCGTGCCGGTGTGGCGGGCAGATGGCGGATGCGCACACCACAGGCGTTATAAATGGCGTTCAGGATGGCTGGCGCGGTGGGGATCAGCACATGTTCGCCCAGCCCTTTGGCGCCATAGGGGCCGTGGGCATCGGGGGCCTCGATGATCAGGGTTTCCACGGGGGGCATGTCGCCCATCGTCGGGATCAGGTAATCATGCAGGTTCTCGGTGCGCCCCGGCAGGTATTCTTCCATCAAGGCCATGCCCAGCCCCTGTGCGATGCCGCCCTGCACCTGACCTTCGACCAGCATCGGGTTGATTGCGTGTCCCACGTCATGCGCCGCCACGAATTTCCGCGCCTTCACCAGCCCCAGCGCGGTGTCCACCGTCACCACCACCAGATGCGCGGCATAGCCGAACTGGGCATAGGGGATGCCTTGGCCGTTTTCATCCAGCGGCCTGGTCGGCGGGTCATAGGTTTCTTCGGCGCGAAAGGTGTAGCCTTCGGTATCTGCGGGCAGTTGGCTCAGGTTGATCCGGTGGGTCAGCTCACCATCGGTGACAATGATTTCCCCGTCGCCAAACGCCAGCCCCGCCGTTTCACCCGCGTTGACCTGTGCCAGAATGGCCGCGCGCAGGGCCTGCCCCGACAGCCGCGCGGCGTTGCCCGACACATAGGTCTGGCGCGAGGCCGAGGTTTTGCCCGCGTCCGGCGTCACGTCGGTATCCGCACCCATCAGGGTGATCTGCTGCACCGGCATCCCCAAAGCGGTGGCAAAGATTTGCGCGATCACCGTGTTGGCCCCTTGGCCAATGTCCATCGCGCCCTGATGCAGCACCACCGTGCCATCCGCGCGGATGCCGGATTTAATGGTCGAGGGGTTGGGCAGCGAGGTATTGCCACAGCCATACCAGCCAGCAGCAAGGCCAACACCCATTTTCAGAACCTCGTTTTCGGCGTTGAAGGCATTGGCTTTGGCGCGTTCGGCTTCCCATGCGGGGCGCAGGGCCTTCAGGCAAGCCTTGATCCCGACGCCCTGTTCAAACACCTGCCCGCAGACAGTGGGCACCCCGTTATCCAGCGCGTTGATCAGGCGGAATTCCAGCGCGTCCATGCCCAGTTTTTCCGCCAGTTCGTCAAATAGCGTTTCCTGCGCCACAGCCGATTGCGGCACGCCGAACCCGCGAAAGGCGCCGGAAGGGAGGCAATGGGTATGCACCGCCTGTGTTTCGGCGCGATAGTCGGCGATGCGGTAGGGACCAGAGGCATGAACCGGCACGCGGTTGGTCACGGTTGGCCCCCAACTTGCATAGGCACCGGTGTTGAAATTTCCGAAGAATTTGAAACCCGACAGTTTGCCATCCGCCCTGGCCCCGATTTGCAGGCTGATTTGCGCGGGGTGGCGTTTGGTGGTGGATTGCATGGATTCCGTGCGGCTGTAGGTCAGGCGCACGGGCTTGCCGGTTTTCAGGGTGGCCAGCGCCAGATAGGGCTGCACCGACAGATCCAGCTTTGCGCCAAAGCCGCCGCCAACGCCGGTCGGGACAATGCGGATCCGGCTGGCGTCCATCGCAAGGATGATCTCCAGCGCATCGCGGTCCATGATCGGCGCCTGGGTGCAGGCGTGGATTTCGACACGGCCCTCGACCATCTGCGCAAATCCGGCCTCGGGTTCGATATAGGCGTGTTCGACAAAGCTGGTGGTGAAATCGGCCTGAACAGTGATGTCGGCATTGTCCAGCGCGCCCTGTGGATCACCGCATTTCACGAAACCGCCGCACATGATGTTGCCCTCGCGGCCTTTGTGCAGTTGCGGGGCGCTGGCCTCCAGCGCCTGTTCTATGGTTTGGACGTCTTCCAGATGTTCCCATGTCATCGGAAAATCGGCGGGGTCGAATTGGCGGATGAAATCGGGGGTGGCGACAATGGCGGCGACAGCCTCGCCACGAAAACGGGTTTCGTTCACTGCGAACACCGGCTGGTCGGCAAAATCGGGGATCACGCCAAAGCGGTTCTGGCCGGGGATATCGGCGGCGGTCAGAACCGTTTCCACCCCGTTATGCGCCGAAATGAATCCGCCCAGATCGCCCAATACAAATGCCGAGCGGGCATATGGCGAACGGATGATCAGGATTTCCAGCGTGCCAATGGGGGCGACATCATCGCCGAAGGCCTCGCGCCCCTCGACCTTGGCTTGCCCGTCAAGGCGGCGGATGGCGGTGCCTGTGTGACCAACGGGATCGTCCAGCGCAGGGGTGGGGTTGGCAACGGCCAGAACGGCCTCGATAATCTTGCGGTAACCTGTACAGCGACACAGCACACCGCCAAGGGCATCCTGCACTTGTTGTTCGCTCGGATCAGGGTTTTCACGCAGCAGGGCGACGGCGGCAACCATTATGCCGGGGGTGCAGATGCCGCATTGGGCCGCGCCGAAATCCTGAAAACTTTCGCGCAGGCGGGCGGCAATTTCATCGCCTTGCAGACCGGTCAGGGTATGCACCTGCCGCCCCTCTGCCTGTTGGGTCGGGGTCAGGCAGGCGCAAACGGGCATGCCGTCCAGCAGCACGGTACAAGCGCCGCAATCGCCCGCGTTACAGCCGATTTTCACATCCCGCGCACCAAGGCTTTCGCGCAGGGTTTCGGACAGGCGTTCGCCGGTGGCGGGGGTGGTGGACACGGGTTTGCCGTTCAGGGTGAAATCGGTCATGCGCTGGCCCCCGTTATGGTGCGGCGGATCAGTTCGGCAACAGCGTCCAGCCGGTATTCACCGCTGCCGCGCACGTCACTGATCGGGGCAAGCGGGGACAGGTGGACTGTGGTGATTTGCACATCTGCGGTGGTGCCGATCAGGTCGGTTTCCAGCGCGGGCAAGCGTTGCGCCACGGGCGAACAGGCCCCGACCGCCACGCGGGCATGATCAATCCGCCCCTGCGCATCACGGTTAATCACGGCAGCGACCATCGCGGTCGAGATCACCAGATATTTCCGGCTGCCCAGTTTGTTGAACGCCGCCCGCGCATGGTCCGGTTGCGGCGGGACCAGAATAGCCGTCACCATTTCCCCCGCCTGCAAGGCTGTCTGGCGCACACCGGTGATGAATTCGGACAATGGTAAAACCCGCACACCCCGAACCGAGGCAAGTTCGACCTGTGCCCTCAGCGACAACAGTGGCGGCACCCCGTCGGCGGCGGGCGAGGCATTGACCAGATTGCCTGCAAGCGTGCCTGTGTTCTGGATTTGCAGCGATCCAACCTCGCAAGCGGCCTGTTTCAGCCCGTCAAATGCAGCGGGTAGATTAGCGCGGATAATATCGGTCCAAGTGGTTGTAGCCCCAATCCGCCAACCGCCAGATTCGTGTGAAACTCCACGCAACCCTTCAACTCGACTGATGTCCAGAATTGATTCTGGCGCAGGCCCTTGCTGCATTCCCGGAAAAAAATCGGTGCCGCCAGACACAACTGATGTGGTTTCGGTGTCCAGCTGTGCAAGTGCGTCTTCCAGATTGTCAGGCGCAAAATAGGTCACGAACGGCTCCCAGTCGGCGTTACCGCCTGTTGTTGTTAGTGTGCAAATGATACGGATGAGCGCTGACTATTGTCAATCATCCCATTTGAAAGATCCATTACATCAGCAAGCAAGTCGAAATGATCTGGAAATCGAACCTGGCCCTGATTTTGACCACGGCGTTCATTTTGTCGGTCTCGGAGAAGCTTAAATAGCAAAACAAAAACTTACCAAGAGGGAACAAATGAACATCCACAAAATGCCATTCTGAGGCCGAAAGGCCGAGAGGTCTTGATCTCGCATCTGGTGCGCTGCAGGTTCTGACAACGGGTCTTTGATATGCTTGTGGCATGCGCGAAATTCCCGATGATCGGCGCATTGTTGCCTCGTTGGTTCGCGCTCATGGCAGATAGGGGAGCGAAAATGCAGGCTATCGGGCATTCGTGTAGTTGGGGCTACCAGAGAAATCTACGCCTTGGCGGATGGCCATAAGCATGGTGTGGCGTTTCTGTTTACTCGGGCAATGACGCTGATATTTTTGCGACCGGTTCTTGCAAGGACGATTTCAGAGCCGGTCAAGCTAAATACGGTCAACGATTGGGTTGACCTATAAATCGAAACCCTTGCATCCACCTCATTTTCGGAGAACGATGCCGCATGTACACGCTGATAATACATGCACTTCTGGTCGTTTCCTTTACGCTGAGAGTCCTGGCGCGTGATGATTTGTTGCCATCCTCCCGGATGGCATGGTTCATGGTGATTCTGACCATCCCTTTTGCCGGGACTTCTCTCTATTTTCTGTTTGGAGAAGTCGATCTGGGACACAGAGCCAAGGTACTGCAAAAAAAGATTTTCACCACAATTCGTCAAAAGGCCCGTGAAGCCATGGGAAGTGCCGACGACCTGAAGGCCTTGGCTGATCCGCAGTTTCTACCGGCATTCAAATATGCATCTTCGATCAACAGTTTTTTTGCGGTTGCCGGCAACAAGGCCGACCTGATGCCCGATGCAATGACCGCGCGTGCCCGCATGATCGAAGATATAGATGCCGCGAACGATACCGTTCATATTCTCTGTTATATCTGGCTGGAAGACAAAACCGGCACAAACATGGCCCATGCGGTTATCCGCGCGGCAAAGCGGGGAATCACATGCCGGATCATGGTTGATGGCCTTGGATCGCGCGCATTCGTCAAATCGGAACTCTGGCGCCAAATGGATGCAGCGGGCGTACAGTTGGCAGTTGCGTTACCGATAGACAAGCCGATCCGCACAATCCTGACCAGCCGTCTGGACCTGAGAAACCACCGCAAGATTACCGTTGTTGATGGAAAGATTGCTTATTGTGGAAGCCAAAATTGTGCTGACCCTGAATTCCGGCCCAAGGCGAAATACGCCCCCTGGATCGACATACAGTTACGACTGCAAGGGCCTGTTGTGGCGCAGTTACAACTGTTGTTCGCCAGCGACTGGATGAAGGAACGGCAAACACCGATCGAGTGTTTTCCGCTTGAAACAGAATTTTATGACAACGGATTTGTATCGCAGGCAGTGGGTGATGGCCCAACCGAGCGTATGCGCGCGGCACCCCAGATGTTTTCAACCCTGATTGATAGTGCACAAAATAGTCTGATCATTACGACACCCTATTTTGTTCCGGATGCCACAGTAATTGATGCCTTGTGTTCAGCGGCTTACCGGCAGGTTGAGGTGACTGTGATTGTCCCCCGCAAAAACGATTCGTGGGTTGTTGCTTCCGCAAGCAAGAGCTTTTACAGAAAGTTGCTTCAGGCGGGGGTGAAAATATATGAGTTCAATGACGGATTGCTGCATTCTAAAACGCTCACCATTGATGGCCAGGCTGTTTTCCTGGGGTCGTCCAACCTGGACATACGCAGTTTTGACCTGAACTATGAAAATGACGTGCTGATTCAGGATCGCACGATTACTGCCGCCGTCTGCGCCAGACAGTCCCAGTATATTTCCCGCTCTACGGCCGTGACATTGAAAGAGATTGCTCAGTGGAGGTTGTACCAAAGAATCTGGTACAACGTCATTGCCACCCTTGGACCGATCCTGTGAATGCAGACCGACCCGCCCAACATAAAGAAACCAGAGGGAAGGCAGATAAACAACTCAATTCAGGTCAATATCCACGTAGATTGGCAGATGATCCGATGCGACTTTTGCGCTGGCGGATTTGTGGACCCCGCAATCCTCTAACCGGATGCCGCCACTAAGAATGAAACGATCCAGCGGCAAGCCCGGTCGTGCACTGTGAAAGCTGGCCCCCGGCGTTACCACATTGAAATCGGGGCCGGCTGCCCGATAGGCCTTTCCCCGCTCGCGCCATTCATTGAAATCACCGGCGACTATGGTTGGGCAATCTGTCATTGTCTGCCTGATATAGTTGGTAATGGCCCGGATCTGCCTGGCGCGCATTGCCCCCAACAGTGACAAATGCGTACCGATCAGTTGAAAATACTTGCCATTGCTACAATCAAAGCGCGTGGCTATTGCCCCTCGGGGCTCGGCAACAGGAATGTTGACCGGCTTTGTTTCGACCGGTTCAAGCGGTTCACGGTACAGGATGGCATTTCCATGCCAGCCATGGCTGGTTCCGCTATTCGGAATATCGGCAAATTTGTATCCGAGTTCCAGTTGGAGGATTTGGGCAGGCAAAGTACCCTGGCGTTCTCCAAAACGCTTGTCGGCCTCTTGCAATGCAACGACATCCGCATCGATTTCACCCAGAACACGCATAATTCGTGCGCTGTCCCTTTTCCAGTCAAGGCCAACGGATTTTCGAATGTTGTAGCTGGCAACACGAAGAAGAGAACAACCTGATTGCATTGTAATAAGTATATCATTTAATGGATCGGGTATTGTCAACGCCACGTGCAGATATGTACGTCCTTTCGGGACACTTCCTATAAATCTCCACAATTCGGGTCGCATTCGGGATAGAGGAAGTTTTTCATGACAGGCAAGCAACGGCAAGCGGTGCCCGTTCCTCCCTGGCCCTTCAAATTCCACGACGCTCATTTTGCACGTTTCGATCCGCGAGGTGAGCATAACCCAGTTTCAGGCACCGGCCCCCATCGTTTGAACACATCTGCAAATATGGGCAAAGGGACCGGAAAGGCTCACTGTAAATTCAACCATCATAAGTTGGAACTAAACACCGGGTTGGCGCGCCTGTCATTTTCATATGTCCAGAATCGGAAACCAAGCTGGGGACCGCGTGGGGGGCATCAGAGCCGGGACTGAAAAGCCCTTATAACAGCTGCGTAAACATCCCGCTTAAACGGCACAATCTTAGAGAGAAGTTCATCAGGAGACATCCATTGCCATTCGGAGAACTCCGGATGTTCCGTTGCAATATTGATCTCTTGGTCATCCCCGAGGAACCGCATCAGGAACCATCGTTGCTTTTGTCCGCGATAACGCCCTTGCCAAAGACGCGGAATCAGATCATGCGGAAGATCATAGGTCAGCCATTCGGGCATCTCTGCTTCGACGCGGACCAGATCAGACGCAACGCCTATCTCTTCTTCCAGTTCGCGCAGGGCAGCCTGTACAGGGTCTTCGCCTGCATCAATTCCCCCCTGTGGCATCTGCCAGGCATCACCGGGGTTATCGATGCGCCGGCCGGCAAAAATGAAACCATGAGCATTTGCCAGCATCATGCCGACATTCTTGCGGTAGGGCAGTTTTGAAATCATTTCCGGTGTCATGAAATAAAGGGCCGATGATAACACCGGCCCTTCCTGTATCGTTACTTGGCGGGCTTCAGAACAGTCAGGCCGCGCAACAGGTCAATTGCATAAGCCAACTGAAAATCCTCATCGCGCAGTTTGGCCGCTTCTTCGGCTGCGGCCTGTTCTGCCTCCAACTGTTTGCGTTCATCTTCGGTCATCGAATCGTTGCTGAGGATACCGCGCAGATCAGCCTCGGACCGGGGCTTGGGCCGCGTCGTCTCATCTGTTGTTTCTTCCGGTGCGCGCGGCGGCTGTGGCACAACAATATCGGGAGACACACCCAGCGCCTGAATGGAGCGGCCAGACGGCGTATAATAGCGGGCTGTGGTCAGACGCATTGCGCCGCCGTTCTTTAGCGGCATGATCGTCTGGACAGAGCCTTTGCCAAAGCTCTTTGTCCCGACAACAATCGCACGCCGGTGATCTTTCAGAGCACCGGCGACAATCTCCGAAGCCGAAGCAGACCCGCCGTTGATAAGCACGACGACCGGCTTGCCACCCGTCAGATCACCAGGAGTTGCATTCCAGCGATCTCCGTCCTCGGGGTTGCGTCCCCGGGTAGAAACAATTTCGCCTTTGTCCAGAAATGCATCCGAAACCTTGATCGCCTGAGTCAACAGGCCACCCGGGTTGTTACGCAGGTCAACCACAAAGCCTGTCACATTCTCAAGCCCACCCAGTTCATCAACCGCTTTTTTCAGGCCGGATTCAAGATTGGGATAGGTCTGATCATTGAATGTTGTAATCCGCAAAACAACCGTATCGCCTTCGGTGCGCACCCGAACGGCCGTCAATTTGATGGTGTCGCGAATGATCGAAACGTCAAACGGTTCGTCCACACCTTCACGCACGATGGTTATCACGATCTCGGAGCCAACCGGCCCGCGCATGAGATCCACGGCCTTGTCCAGCGTCAAACCCAAAAGGCTCTCGCCATTCACCTGGGTAATGAAATCACCGGACTGGATCCCGGCATTTGCAGCCGGTGTCCCGTCAATCGGAGAAACTACCTTGACGAAACCGTCCTCCATGGTCACCTCGATCCCCAGCCCGCCGAATTCGCCGCGGGTCTGCACCTGCATGTCATCGAAATCTTTGGGAGGCAGGTAACTGGAATGCGGATCAAGCGAGGTCAGCATACCGTTAATGGCGGATTCGATCAGCTTGCTTTCATCGACCGGTTCAACATACTGCGCGCGGATCCGCTCAAAAATATCGCCGAACAGATCCAGTTGCTCATACACGGACGTGGTCTTTTGGGTCTCTTGCGCGATCAGCGGTCCTGCAACCTGCGTTGTCATGATCGCCCCGGCCAAAGTACCGCCAATTGCTGCCATCAAGAATTTCTTCATCGTGTGTTATTCCTTGTTCAAGTTGAACCAGCCGGTCGGGTCCACAGGCTTTTGCCCTTTTCTCAGTTCAATATAAAGCGTTTCCGTACGCTCAGTACCAGTCTCATTTCCGGATTGCGTCAAAAATTCGCTGATATCCGGGTCTGCACCGCCCATAAGCCCAATTGGAGCGCCCGCATCCAGAACCTGGCCGATTTCTCCGAATACCTGATTAAGGCCTGCAAAGACCATAAGATAGTCCTGACCCGGCTCCAGGATCATCACATTTCCGTAGTCGAGCAGAGGGCCGCGATATCGGATGGTGGCAGGCCAAGGCGTCGTGACGATCGCCAAGGGCCGTGTCGCCAGCAATAATCCCGGGCGCCGAATACCTGCCGCATCTGCCTCATCATAGCCGCGCAGCAGAGTACCGGAAACGGGCAAAGGCAAGCGCCCTTTTGCTTTGGAAAAGTCGGTATCTTCCGGATTCGAACCTTCATCTTGAATCTGGGAAAGCCCGGACGCGAAGGCCTCCAGCGTTTCGCTGCTTTCCAAAAGTATGGCTGTTTTCACCGGATCCTCAACAAACCGGCGTGGCAGATCGGTTCGCTGCGATATCGCCTGAGATAAACGAGTACGTGCCTTTTGCACACCAGTGAGGCCTTTTTCAAGTGTCTTGGTCGCGTTTTGCTGCAGCCCTCTGAGGATAGAAATTTCTTCCAATTTGGAGCGCAGAAGGCTGGCCTGCTTCTGTACGGCTGGTGTTATGTCCGAGAGCAACATACCGGCGCGAGCTGTCCCCAGCGGACCGGAAGGATGCAACAGCAAAACAGGTTTCGGGGTTGCCTCCATGGATTCCAGCACCGCGAGCAGTCGGGACAATTGCCCGGAACTGGCTTCAAATTCCAATCGGATCGCCCGCTCGCGAATGGCCGCGCGTCGAAGCCCTTCGCGCATGGCGCGCAGCCCTTCCTCGTAGGCTTTGATCGTTTGGGTCAGGGCTGCCACTCGATCACGGGCATTGTCGGCGGCTTGCAAGGCAACAGAAGCGGCATCCAGTTGTTGCGCGGCCCGCTTGGCTGTAATGGCCGGACCCGCCTCGGCCAAGGCAACCTGAGCGATCGGAATGATCAACCAGACCGCCAGAATTTGCGCCGAGAATCTGATCATTTCACAATCAGGCTGTGGCCGGTCATTTCCGGCGGTTTTGGCAGGTTCATCAAATCAAGCAATGTGGGCGCCAGATCGGAAAGGCGGCCATCTCGTAATTTGGCGCCTTTCGGCCCCCCAACCAGTATTACCGGCACGGGGTTGGTTGTGTGGGCGGTATGCGGCCCACCTGTTTTCGGGTCAATCATGGTTTCACAGTTGCCATGATCGGCCGTAACAATCATTGCTCCGCCCGCTTTCTTCAATGCCGCGAGTACACGGCCAAGCCCCTGATCCACGGCCTCGACAGCCTTGATTGCGGCGGGAATGTTGCCGGTGTGGCCAACCATATCCGGGTTTGCATAGTTGGTGATAATCAGATCATAACCATCTTCAATTGCCTTGACAAAATGGTCGGTTACTTCGGCTGCAGACATTTCCGGTTGCAGATCATAGGTCGCCACCTTGGGGCTGGGGGCCATATATCGGTCTTCGCCTTTTTCCGGCGTTTCCTTCCCGCCATTCAGGAAAAATGTCACATGCGGGTATTTCTCGGTTTCCGCCAGACGGAACTGCCGCAGGCCGTGCTTGGCCACCCAGGCCCCCAGTGTATTGACCAGGTTTCGTTTCGGGAAAACCGTTGTCATATATTTGTTATGCTGGTCCGAATACTCGACCATTCCCAATAGGGCCGAAAGTTTCGGGCGGGGGCTTACATCAAAGGCGTCAAATCCTGGCTCGCCAATGGCGCGCAAAATCTCACGAGCACGATCCGAGCGGAAATTCAGACAAAAGAAACCGTCGCCGTCTTGCATCCCGCGGTAATCATCAATGACCGTAGGCAGGATGAATTCGTCAGTCTCTCCGCGTGCATAGGCCAATTCAATGGCACGCAGGGCGTCAGGCGCTTTTTCGCCCTGGGCATGTACCATTGCCTGATAGGCTTTTTCGATACGATCCCACCGATTATCCCGATCCATGGCATAGTAACGGCCAATGACTGTAGCCACATCGGCGCCTTGCGGAAGCCGTGTGACCAGATCCCGAACAAACGCATCTGCCGATTTGGGCGGAACATCGCGCCCGTCCGTAACCGCGTGCACACACACCCGCAGCCCTGCTTCGGTAATTGCCTTGGCCGAAGCGATGATATGGTCAATGTGTCCGTGTACTCCGCCGTTTGACACCACGCCCATCAGATGGGCAGTGCCCCCTGCTTTCTTTACCGTGTCGATGAAATCCAGCAATGCCGGCTCCTTGAAGAATGATCCGTCTTCGATCGCCAGGTCAATCATCCCCAAGTCCATCGGTACAATGCGCCCGGCACCAATGTTCATGTGCCCGACTTCCGAGTTCCCCATCTGGCCACTTGGCAAGCCCACATCTCGCCCGTGTGTTACGAGTTTTGCATGGGGGCAATTCGCCATCAGCCGGTCGAAATTAGGTGTATTGGCCAAAGCAGGTGCATTGGCATCGTCGGCTTCGCGCAAACCCCAACCATCAAGAATGAGAAGAACAACGGGTTTGGGTGCTGTCATGATATCTGTTTCCTGTAATGGCCTACGATGTTCTACGACTCACAAGCGGGAAGAGCAACTGCGCAGGGAAATGGGGAAGATTTCTTTCCATAGAGAGGTTCGTTCATCCGCTACGAGATTTATTAACCGTGGTGCAGACAGGCCAAACAGCCACCGGCCCGCATCGGAAAGAAGAGATATTGAGCTTTGCTCTGGGCCTCATCTCAGGAGTCACGCTTTTTGAGTGCCAGCACCGTCTTTCTTCGGCGTCTCGAACAGCAATTACGACCGATCAGGAGACTGCGAAACATAAGGAAAAGGGCATGAAGGATATCGCACACCCACCTTCGGTAGAGGTATCTCGCTGGGCGAACTGGACGGGGTGTGATGCCTGCACCATCT
>JALSRG010000012.1 GCA_026984915.1 Marinosulfonomonas sp.
TTGCCAAGGTTAGGGTCGTGAGTTCGAATCTCATCGCCCGCTCCAATTGGTTTTCTCATGCAAAAGGTCAGCAGGGGCAATTCGGCTCCAGGGCGTCCGCGCCGTCCATCCCGCCCGCGCGTGCCCCACGGCGACCAGCAGAGCCCCGGTGCGCGATCATTGGCCGCCAACCTATCCCCGCTTTGCCTGCCCGATGCTTTTGGGCGGGCTTTGTGTTAAAATCCGGTCATTGGTATTGTTCATTTTATTGCAAGGCTGTTGTTGAGGAGTTTTTCATGACGCTCAGAGTGACCGCAAATATTGCCGCCGAACTGGTTTCACACGAAGGTTTGGTCCGGGAAGCCTATAGAGACAGCGTTGGTGTCTGGACCTGGGGCATTGGTGTCACAAGTGCGTCCGGCCACAAAGTCTATCCGCGCTACAAGGACAATCCGCAGACACTGCGCCGCTGTTTCGAGGTTTTCGAATGGGTTCTGCGGAGAAAATACCTTCCGGCCATTGCAGAGGTGTTTGCGGGTCACGACCTGAGCGAACATGAACTGGGGGCGGCCCTGTCCTTTCATTACAACACCGGTGGGTTGCGCCGCGCGACATGGGCGCGTCAATGGAGGGAAGGGCAGATTTCAAAAGCGCGGGCTTCGATCATGAACTGGTCTCACCCGCCGGAAATCGTGTCGCGCCGGCGCAAGGAGCAGCGCCTCTTCTTTGATGGCATCTGGTCAAATGAGGGTGCAGCCAGCGAATTTCCCGTGGCCAAGCCTTCCTACAAACCCCGCTTCAGCCAGGCAAAACGGGTGCAGATCAGGACCGTTCTGCGAGACCTGTTTCCCTGAAAAGACATTTCCGGAAAGAAAATGGTGGGCGACCCTGGAATCGAACCAGGCGTGCGTCTCCGCGAGGGAGTTACAGTCCCCTGCCACACCTTGCGGCCTGTCGCCCAACAAGCGGGGGGATAACGATGCAGTCCGGACCCGTCAACCCGAAAATAACCGACGGATTGGCCCTTGCACCGCCCGGCATGTCGGCGCATTGTCGCTGATGTCTCTCAAACAGGTGAAAACCATGAAAAAACCCAAATGGGTGGTCGAAAAAGAGCAGGCACGCCGCCAATCGAAGGCGCAGACCGTCTGGTTGTTCGGCCTGCACGCCGTGCGGGATGCCTTGCGCAACCCACAGCGCGAACGCTTGCGCCTGATCGTGACCAGGAATGCCTGTGACAAGCTGGCCGGGGACATTGCGGCCAGCGGCATGGCGCCCGAAATGGCCGACCCGCGCAAGTTTCCGGCGCCGATTGACCCGCAGTCGGTTCATCAGGGTGCCGCGCTGGAGGTGAAACCGCTGGATTGGGGCAATCTGGAGGGCCGTTGTCTGGCGGCAGAGGATCAGGCGCCGCTGGTTGTGCTGCTGGATCGGGTCACTGACCCGCATAATGTCGGCGCCATTCTGCGATCGGCCGAGGTGTTCGGGGCCCGGGCGGTGATTGCCCCGCTGCGCCATTCTGCCCCGGAAACCGGGGCGCTGGCCAAAACCGCGTCAGGCGCGTTGGAGCGGCAACCCTACCTGAGGGTCAAAAACCTGGCGAATGCCATGAATCAGCTGCAAAAACTGGGATATGTCGTTTTGGGGCTGGACGGAGAAGCAGAGGAAACGCTCGAGCATGCGCTGGCCGCGTGGAAGGGCCGGCCAGTTGCCCTGGTTCTGGGGGCGGAAGGCCCCGGGCTGCGGCAGAAAACAAAGGAAACCTGCGATCAACTGGTAAAGATACCGGCTGCGGGCGAATTCGGGTCTCTGAACGTGTCCAATGCGGCGGCTGTGGCGCTTTATGCGGCTTCCCGGAATGCCTGATGAAGCACCGGGGATAACTCTTTGTTCACAAAGCTTTTACAAGCACTGGATATATCGGGGGCAAATCCCCATATGTGAATGGAAGCGTGGGTACGGAACACCCGCGTTTCACTTCACTGTCCCTCGTTCCGTGACTGGCGCCCGGACTTTTGTTCGGGCGCTTTTTTATTTTTGCAAGGGGTGCTAACAAGTGGCATGAGCTATACCGACGAGCATCTGAAGCAAATCCTGCACCGCACCAAAACCATTGCCTGCGTCGGGGTTTCCATGAATTCCGTGCGCCCCAGCTATTTCGTGGCGCGTTATCTGAGCCTGAAGGGCTTTCGGGTGATTCCGGTCAATCCGGGGCATGCTGGCAAACGGCTGTTTGGTGAGGAAATCCGGGCGGGCCTGGCCGATATTCCCGACAACATCAGGATCGACATGGTGGATATTTTCCGCCGCTCGGAACATGTGCCGCCGATCGTTGAGCAGGCCGTGGACATATTCCCCGATCTCAAAACGGTCTGGATGCAGATCGGGGTGGAAAACGATGAGGCTGCCAGGATGGCCGAGGATCGCGGCGTGCAGGTGGTGATGAACCGCTGCCCGAAGATCGAGTATCAGCGGCTGTTTGGTGAATTGCGGATGGGCGGGTTCAATACAGGGGTTATAAGCTCGAAGTTGTGAATTAAATACTCAATACGCCCAAGCATTCTTTGTAAACAATTTGATCCCTTCAGGTTTAGGTCTACGCCCTAGTCTGGCATCGTCACTTGCAGCGCATTCGTTGCTCGCCTAGAAACGGAGCATGAGTAAAGTTTCCGCGGCCTCTGATTCTGTCTGTCATGAGGACGAATCCCTTGGCACAATCATTCTCGAAGCGATCAACAGCCGGCATTCGGTTTCGCCCAAGAGATTGCGTGACCCGGGACCGGGTGAAGAACAGCTCATGCAGATTGTTGCAGCCGCCGCCGCGGCGCCGGATCACGGGCGCATGCGCCCGTTTCGCATTATTCGCTTTCCCAACGAGACACGGGAGGCCCTGGCCGATGTCTTTGAAACCGCCTTGCTGGAGCGTTTGCCGGATGCCGATTGCATGTCTCGCGGTCGCGCGCGGGAAAAGGCCGCGCGCGCGCCGGTGCTGCTGGGTCTGGTTTTGCGGCTGAGAGAGGCAGAAGAGCTTCCGCACAAGGACGACCAGATCGCAGCGGCCGGAGCCTCATTGCAGAACATGCTGCTGGCGGCACATGCCATGGGATTTGGCGCGCGCGCGCTGAGTGGCAAGGCCGTCAGAACAGAAGCCTTTCGAAAGGCTTTGGGCCTGGCGGACAATGAGGCGTTTCTATGCTTTGTTCCGATTGGCACGCCAACCAAGGCCCCGCACAAAAGCGAACGTCCCGATCCCGAGAACCTGTTGAGTGATTGGGAGCCAAAGCCAATTCACAAATAAGAAAAGAAGAGAAACATGACCCAGCAACAAATGCGGGAAACACCGGCCGAAGATTGCGGTTGCGATCGGCACGCACGTAAACTGATTTCGCTCGAAGATGCAATTGCGCGTGGGCTGGCGCTTGTTGATCCGGTTGAAGAGAGCGAAAGCCTGCCCCTGGATCAGGCCATTGGGCGCGTGCTGGCCGGTGATGGTGTCGCAGCCCTGCCCATGCCGCCGTTCGATAACTCTGCCATGGATGGTTATCTGCTGCGGGTTGCGGATTTGCAGGGGGAGGGGCCGTGGGAAATGCGCGTGATTGGCCGTATTGCCGCCGGCGACAAGGGGGTTGCCGAGCCGGAGACGGGAAGCGTGCTTCGGATACTGACCGGCGCACCGGTCCCTGCCGGGTTTGATGCGGTCATCATGCAAGAGGACGTGACGCGCGACGGGGATATCATCCGCTTTGACCGGCGCCCCAGACCCGGCCAGCACCTGCGGCGTCAGGGCGAGGATGCAAAACAGGGTGAGGCGATTGTTCAATACGGGGTGGAAATCGGCCCGCGTCAAGCCGGTGCACTTGCAGCCGTCGGAGCGTCAAAGGTTTCCGTCTACCGCCGCCTGCGCGTTGCGATATTCTCAACCGGAAGCGAGTTGCGTCAGCCGGGCGAGAAGCTCGCCCCGGGACAAATCTGGAATTCAAATCGCTATTCGCTGCTGGCAAGCCTGCAAAAACCCTGGATCGAGGTGATCGACATGGGGGCGATTTCGGATAAACCGGATCTGCTGCGCGCCGCCTTGATCACTGCGTGTGAAACTGCGGACATCGTTATTACCACTGGTGGGGTCTCGGTTGGTGACGAAGACCATATGCCGCGGCTTTTTCAGGAAGCCGGCGGCGAAATGGACGTGATGAAGGTTGCCATCAAGCCGGGAAAACCGATTGCCTTTGGCCGTTTGAAAAATGCGGTATACGTCGGCCTGCCTGGAAATCCGGTTTCGGCATTTGTCACCTGGCTGGTGATTGGCGAGCGCATATTGGAACGCCGGGCCGGCCTGAAAAAGCCGGCAAGCAACCGCATTCTTGTCCGCGCATCCAAAGCGTATTCCCGTCGCCCCGGAAGATGCGAGTTTCGCCCGGCCCGCTATTCTGCACAGGGTAAAGGTGCTGAGGGTCAGGTTGAATTGCTGGCCCCTTCTTTTTCAGCCCGGATCGCGCTGTTGTCCGGTGCGGACGGATTGGCGGTCATTCCGGCGGACAGTGATCACGTCGAAAAAGGTGACGTTCTGGAATTCATACCGTTTTAGGGCGGGCGTTTGGAGCATATCGCGCCAGTCGCATTCGCGCCAGTCGGGCAGTCGCCTGCCCTGTATCTCATTTTGAAAGCGGATTTCCGGAAGAAATTCTCAAAAAGCCCGATTGGTGGTAAGCTGTCCCTTGGGAAACGGCTTTATTCGTACCGGCTGATGCAATGTGCCGAAGGGGCAATTGACAGTCTGGTTCGACAGCAAAGAGATGCAACAGGGAGACTGAAATGTGTGACGTATGCATAATGAATGCTGTAAGGGATAAAATGCTGTCCCGGCGCAGTTTTTTCAAAACGGCCGCAGGGGCAGGGGCAATGGCTTCGGTCGGGATGGCGGCAACCGGAACACCTGCAATGGCCGCGGGGCACGGGTCTGTTGTGGATATGACCCATTCCTATGATGCCGAGTTTCCGACATATTTCGGCGCTCCGGGAATTTCGGATGAGCAAAAATTCAATTTCGCCGAGAACGGATTCAATCTGAAAGTCCTGACGATCAATGAACACACCGGAA